>JAFDJF010000630.1 GCA_019307645.1 Deltaproteobacteria bacterium | reverse complement strand
ATTCAACCCGTCAGAAAGACCGATCTGAACCTCTTTTTTTTCTATCTCTTCGCCCTTTTCCACTTCAACAAATTTCTTGCCGTTTTCAAATAGCACTAAGCGTTCAGGAAGTATTAAGATATTCTCTCTTGCCTGGACAGTAATTGTGGCTGTGGCTGAGTAGCCTGCCCTGAGCAGCTGACCGCCGGCATCGGATATAAGGATTTCAATGTCGAAGAGAGTGGCGTTGCCATCTTTTTTTGCCTTGGGATAAATCCTCTCCACCTGGCCCAGAATACTACTCTCAGGCAAAGCGCCTATTTGAATATCCGCCTCCATGCCGACCCGGATTTTTCCGACATCGATTTCATCCACTGTGCCCTTAAAAAGCAGTCTTCCCATGTCAGCTAAAGAACAGAGTTCAGTTCCTGGTTGGAAATTGGTCAGAGGGACAACAGGATCTCCTTGGAAAACATTCTGGGAAAGGATCATACCATTGGTAGGGGCTTTCACAGTGGAGTCAATGCTTCGGTTGCTTATCTGAATATGGCCTTTTTCCATAAGCTGGAATTTATCCTGAGTGATTTTAAATCTTAAGATGCCTTCATTGTAAATCGATTCACTGGCGTCCATATCAGAACGGGATATGAATGATTCCTTAAAAAGCCTGAGATTTCTCTCCTGGTCTGCCCGGAGTTTATCCAAAGCAATTTGAGCTATTTCCATGTTCCGTCTTGTCTCGACGTATTCTACCGGGGTTGGGTTAGGGGAGATTTTGAATAGCGGGTTTCCTTTCTGGACTGAGTCTCCGACTTTGAACAGAACTTCTGATACTATGCCTGGAATGGTAGATTTGACTTTTATCTCCTGTTCCGGCTCGATCGATCCTACAGCCAGGGCCTTTTCACTGATGGTTCCCTTTGTGACTTCCACGAAATTTAAGGCTTCTTCTTTTTTTTTGCTGGAGAAGAACAAAACGAAGAAAATTGCCACAAATACGACAGCTAAAATCCTCCAAATCCATTTTTTCATAATTCACCTCAGATTTATTCCACTACATATTTAATACGTATTTGTGAAGAAAAAAGTTTCTATGGCTTCAAAATATGACGAACCCTATTGAATCATGCAATGATTTCGATTGTTCTTGAAAGCAGAGGGAAAATTCATGTATATTGGATAAAAGTATGAAAGTTCGACACCTTGTTTTCTGGATTCTGATTGTTTTGGGCCTTGTGGTTTCAGGGTATCTCCTATACCGGCAGTTTTTGCTTATGAGCCACAGCGCCGCTGGAGTGATCGACCTGTGTACGGAGATCCTGGGCACAGGTTGTGATGAAACGCTGAGCAGCGAATCTTCCTGGTTTCTGGGCCTTCCATTCGCCGGGTGGGGGATCATCTACTATATTTCCCTGGCCTGTCTGGCGGTGCTGGGATTCTTTCTCAAGGAAGAGTTCCGGCTGGAGTCGAGTGTAGGGTCCACCCTTCTCTCCATTGCAGGGGCCTGGGGCAGCGTCGTTCTGGCCGTAATCATCTTTACGGGAAAGACCTCCCTCTGCCCCCTCTGCCTGGTTATTCATGCCATCAACCTGACTCTGGTGCCCGTCATCTGGCGGCGCAGTGGGATGTCTTTCCGTCAGGTCGTTCAATCGGTTGGCGCGGGGACGGCCTATGTATTCAAGGGGAAAGCGACCTCTCCTGAAAAGGCCCGCTGGAAAGTCCTTGGATTTGTGGTAGTGGCACTCCTGGCCGCCGTGGTCTATCAGTGGGTTTATGTGGAAGCTGCGCTTGCCCGGGGATCGGATGAAGGATTCAATCCCGACGTCGTTCTGGCCGAATATGCCACAGCCCCGCCGAAAAACATTCCGATTGGCCCGGATGATCCGGTGGAGGGAAATCCTGAAGCATTGGTGCGGATTGTGGTCTTCAGCAACTTCTTCTGCCCCGGCTGCCGCCTGCTTTCCGGCGAGCTTCACCAAATGGTTTCCTACTTTGAAGGCAGTGTGTCTGTAATATTCAAGAACTATGCAGGATTGGTCTGCCTGGAGCAGGAAGATTCTCTCAGAGCACCAGGTACCTGTCTGGCCGCATGGGCGGCCGAGGCCGCCAGAAGGCAGGGCCGGTTCTGGCCCTTCCATGATTTCCTCTTCATGGTGGAGTCTGATTACGATGAAGGCCTTATACGTCAGATCGCCCTCAATATAGGATTGGACATGGACCGGTTTGAAGCGGAGTGGCTGTCTCCGGAAGTCCGGGATAAGGTGGCGAGGGACACCAATCTGGGCCTGGAGCTGGGAATCGAGGGCACGCCCATGGTTTTTCTCAATAATAAAAAAGTGGAAAATCTGAGCCCCCAGGTGCTTGAGTTCCTGATCACAAAAATCCTTGAATCGCAAGAAAATACATCGAATGATCATACGAAGGACAGGGAAGATTTTTAAACTCTAGGAGTCTAATGATATGAACGTGAACGGAATCATTCGTAAGGAGATAAACATGCTGAAGTTTGCGCGGAAATTTATTCCACTCCTGTTATTGACATTTTTTTTAGTTGCA
>JAFDJF010000629.1 GCA_019307645.1 Deltaproteobacteria bacterium | reverse complement strand
CATTTCGCGAACATTTGTACTGGTTGAGGATAGCAATTCATCAGCGATACTGGGTTTTTTCACGTTGACAGCCTGTGAAATCCTTGTTGAGAAATTACCTCGGAAATACGCCAAAAAGTACCCTGCTCGGGCACCTGCCGCGAAATTGGCCAGACTCGCGGTCGAGCAGAGCCTGCAAAGAACAGGGCTGGGGTCACATTTGATGGTCAATGCCATAGAACATATTCTTAAAGTTTCCGAACACCTCGGCATCATTGGCTTTTTTGTGGATGCTAAAAACCAGGAGGCCAAATACTTCTATGAGCAGTTTGGTTTCATTCCCCTCTCTGGCAACCAACTGGAGCTTTTCCTTCCTTTAGCCACCCTCCGAAAGGCTTATAGCGCTGATCCATAATTCGGATATGTTTGATGATTGATTTCGGTACTTCTATGAGGCCCAAAGACGAAATAGACGGTCAACCTCCTACGTAAAAGATGCAGACGACTTAGATCAAACCATAAGGTTTTATTAGCGGGATTTTGGGACCTTGCGACATATCGTCAGTCATCTGGGCCTGCCTGATGTGAAGGCTTTTGGAATGACAAAACCCTCTGTGACTCTGTGCCCGGTGAGAGATATTCTTTTCAGTAAAGCAACAAAAGCACCAGCGTCCCCCATTCATTTCACTGGCTGACAAATTCTCAAGGCATTCAAGATCTGAAACCCCTGAGCTGACAAAGATCGAACAGCAGGCAGAAGAGGGTGTCAGGCATGTATTGAATGTAATAACAAAAACCTCTAACCTGACTTCTGACGAGGAATTAACAGAGGTGCTTGAGCAGAGTGCCGCCAATATCTTAGGAAGGATATATGGAGAGACATACGCAAGTTGTATGTTGAGAGGCAAGGTGTCTTCACAGCTTGAGGCCTTTATCAGGCCTTATATGCGAGGCGTATGAACCTCGATGTTGCAAAAGTTATCAGCATTTGTTAGAAAGCGCCTGTTATCCTGGGAGGTTGCCTAAACTATAGCCATGAAAATACTACAAATATCAACCTATGATGTTAGTGGCGGAGCGGCCCGGGCCACCTACCGTTTGCACCGGGGTCTGCGTGAAATCGGTGAGGATTGCCGGATGCTGGTGCGGCACAAAGACTCTGATGACCCCGCTGTTTTTTTGATTGAGCTGGAAGAGGGGCATGGTGGGGAGGAATTTTTTCTAGGCACGGCAGTGCAGGCGCATTATATTGATACCCACCGCACTGATATAAGCGATACCATTTTTTCCCTGCCCTATCCTGGTTATGATATCTCACGGTTGGACATGGTCCGCGAGGCAGATATAATCAATCTGCATTGGGTGGCCAGATACCAGTCGCTTGTGACCCTGCACAGGCTATTTTCCTCAGGCAAGCCGGTTGTGTGGACATTGCATGATCAATGGGCCTTTACCGGCGGTTGCCACTATACGGCCGGATGTGAGAGGTATTGTGGGGACTGTGCCCGATGTCCCCAGTTGTCTGATGATCCCTTTGATCTGCCCGGGGGCGTGCTGAAGGATAAGCTGGAGTTCTTAAAAGGTGCCAACCTGACCATCGTCACCCCCAGCCGATGGCTGGCCACGTGTGCCGGAGAGAGCAAGCTTTTCCAAGACCTGCGCATAGAGGTAATTCCCAATTCCTTGGAAACCGATGTTTTCAGGCCGCTCCCAAAGGCCGAGGCCAAGAAGAGCATGGGTATTACGCCTGATATTACGACCCTGCTCTTCGGAGGTGAATACGGCAATGAAAAGAGGAAAGGCTTTCACGAGCTCACGGGGGCCATTAAATGCTGTCTTGGAAACGATGATTTTAAGGGCCTGGTCAACGCGGATAAGGTCAAGTTAATTTGCTTTGGCTATGCCAGCGACGAGCTTGGGGCAGTGGGTATACCTGTAGAGGCCCTGGGCTATTTGGATTCGGATGAGAAAATAATGAGGGCCTATTGTGCTGCGGACATATTTGTTCTACCTTCCCTTGAGGATAATCTGCCCAATACTATGTTAGAGGCTATGAGCTGCGGCACACCGGTCGTGGCCTTTGATGTGGGTGGTATGCCTGATGCGGTGATAAATGGCGTAACAGGTCAACTTGTCCCTTTAGGTGATACCCGGGGAATGGGTAATGCGATCCTTTCTCTTATCTTCAATTCTGAGAAGAGGGACTTGATGGGCAAGGAATGCCGTAAAAACATGGAAGAGCAATACAAATTGGAGATCCAGGCACGGCGTTATCTGGACCTGTATCAAGAATTGCTTGAGCCACTGGCATCGAGAGACCGGGCTGTGTCCCACGATCACACCTCCACAGCGTGGCAGATACCGGCAAAGGCAAGGCCCTTACCGGTTATTCCTGAGCTTAGTCTGGGCGTTCACTTTAAGGGGATCTATGACCAGGTCTTGTTTAAGGCTCTCAAAGAATCCGGCCCTCATGCACAAAGACAATTGCAAGCCAGCGAAGCGGACAGCGCAGCGCGTCTGGAGGTGATCCATGATCTGGGAGAGAAAGTGCAAGCC
>JAFDJF010000628.1 GCA_019307645.1 Deltaproteobacteria bacterium | reverse complement strand
GCCCTTAGATTCGAGGATACATTAGCAATCTAGTGTCTGAACGAAAACTAGGATTTTTCGTCAAGATCAAGGAAGATGAAAATTTTAACCGCAGGAATATATTAAATATTTTGAAGATTAAAATTTTTATGTGACCTGTCTGCGTGCGGCCACGCACAGGCAGGCGCAGATATTGGCGAAAAAGACAGTTTTCGTTCGGGCACTATCTAGCGCCCATTCATAAATGGCTGTCTTGCTCAATCTTTGATAGTTTCGAAAAAGTCAATCTTTGGGATACCCCAAACTAACCCAACCCTCATCTCTCAAGTTTACTTTATACAAAGAATCATCTTTCGGGTCTTTCAATTCACTCACAAGTGCGATGGCACCGACTGGGCAGACTTCTATGCATGCCTGTTTGCCTTTCGGCCCGCCCTGTTCATCCCAAAAAGGCGTGTTTGCGCAAAGATCACATTTCATCTGTTTCCGTCTTTTCTTGCCTTCGGAATTGATTACTTCAAACCTCATGAGCATGCTCGGCGAATACGGGCACGCCTTGACGCACAACCCGCATCCGTTACATTTTTCTGTATCCACCATCCTCACCCCGCCATACTCAGAGCTGGGCTCAAGCGCGTCCTCCGGACATGCTTCAACGCAGGGTGCATCAATGCATTGTCGGCATTGCTCGATTCTCAAGTCATTCGGCCACCTGCCAAATGGGTCCTGCACAACCTGGATCCGCGACTTAGAAAAACTTTCCACACCTTCATGGACCAGTGAGCAGGCAAGCATACAGGCAACACATCCCTGACATTTTTTTTCATCAACAACAATGTATCCTTCGGAAGCCTGAATCGGCGCCAGACCATCCTCCGCTTGTCCTGACTTTTTGGCCTTTTCTGTATCCATATACTTTCTCCTTCTACTGTTGAAAGCTGGAGAGAGGTTTCTAGCCAACTACATCTTCAAAATCTATCCCAAGATCCTCCATAACAACCTGCACACCGGCTCGTCCGGCGCCGCTCACTCCGGGACCCGGATGTGTGCTGGCGCCTGCAATATATAGCTTATCTACAGGCGTACGATATTTATGCCAGCCGGAAAGGGGACGGTTACCCTGCATCTGGACGTTATGGGGCCCAAAATGGTTTATATCGCCTCTCATCATGGCACGGTTTCGCCTTTCATAGTCAAGGGGAGACAAAATCCGCCTTCCCAGGATATTGGAGCTGTCTAAATTAGGGGCAATCTCCCGAACTCGGTCTAAAATCCTGTCAGCCAGGTCCTCTTTGATTTCATCCCATTTCTGTGGACCACCATCCTTAAGGAAGTAAGGTGCATAGGAGTAGAGGTACATGGTATGCTTTCCTTCAGGGGCCCTTGTGGGGTCTATCTTTGTTGCGACAAACACGTTTATGATGTCATCCCTTGGAATACCCAAATCAAGATCCTGAAAAGATCTACGGTATTCGTATTGATCCGAATGGCAATACTCGATCCAGGGGGCGTCTTCTCCCACTGTCCATGCCGGAGCTTCATTCAGGGCATAATGCTGACCAAAAGCCATGAAGCCCGAAGGTTTTAGATTTTTGATGCCCCACTCAAAATCCTCCGGCAGCTCTGCGCCCGGAACCATGTCGGGAAACATCTGCATCACATTGATACAGGACACAACACCCTTTGTGGCCTCAATTTCTTCCCCGCTCTCAAGGATAACACCCGAAGCCTCGCCACCGGAGATCTTAAACTCTTTTACCGTGCTCGAAAGCCTGATGGTCCCGCCATGGTGCTCAAAGCACCTTGCCAGTGCCTCACTCAATCCGCCCGATCCGCCCACCGGGATAGCAGCGTCGAACCTGTGCTGCATGGGTATGAAGACGAAGAGGTGATAGCCGGTACCTTTGGTAAAGGGGCTGACCATGAGTTCGGAGGCGTACCGCGAAAACACAATCTTCATCTTCTCGCTCTCAAACCATTCATCGGCAATATCCCACGAACTGCTCATGAGCGCCCTTAACAATATTCGGCCTTCAGGAGTCGAATCCAACATCATGGTGCTTTCTCCAAAGCTCGGGGTCGGTCCGAAAAGCCCCATCAGTACCATATCCAGCATCTTGGCCGACCAGTCATGGAACTTCCGATAGACTTCAGCATCATGTTCTGAAAATGTAGCGATCGTCTCGCAAGTCTTGTCCAGATCTTTATACTGAGTGTAGTGCATGCCGTCATCAAAGACAACACTGGTTAAGTTTTTCGGGGATACATATTCAAGCCCGAATTTGGAAAACAACTCCAGTTCATCGTTTCTTAATAAAGGATTGGCCTGGATAAAAACATGCCATACAGAACAGGCATCATGTTTAAATCCGGGCAATGTCAGTTCCCTGGTAATTACACCGCCGCCAAAAAAATCACTGTCTTCCAATATACATACCTTTACCCCTGCTTTTGCCAGATAGGATCCCACTATTAAGCCGTTATGCCCGGCACCCACAATAACAACCTCATATTTTTCTGCCATACTGTAAGCCCTCCTTTATTTTTTTCCGGATAGT
>JAFDJF010000627.1 GCA_019307645.1 Deltaproteobacteria bacterium | reverse complement strand
ACCACCGGGTCACATGGTCAGGCCATCAACCCTGAGGGAATTGACCTTGAGAAAGCACTCGAAATAATGGAAAAAGGCGGCTCACTTAATGAGCTATCTGTTTCTACTGCTCCTGAGGACACTGCTGAATTCATAAGAATCTGCGGCGCGGATGTAATGTTCGAAACCACTCCTGTCAGCTATAAAGACGGCCAGCCGGCAATAAACCACATCGAAGCGGCATTGCAAAATGGGATGCACGCAGTCACCGCCAATAAAGGCCCGGTAGTACACGCCTTCCGTTGGCTCTCCTCTATGGCTACAAATAAAGGCTTGAAATTCTTCTTTGAATCGACCGTAATGGACGGCGCGCCTGTTTTTTCTGTTTTCCGTGAATTGCCCGCTGTGAATGTGACCGCTATATATGGTGTTTTAAATTCCACAACAAATTTGATCATCACCCGCATGGAAGATGGCAACAGTTTTGATGAGGCCCTCCAACACGCGAAAGATATCGGGATTGTCGAGACAGATCCAACTGGAGACCTGGAAGGCTGGGATGCAGCCGTCAAGATCTCTGCCATGATCACTGTTCTGATGGACTACCCCTTTACTCCAGATCTGGTAGACAGAACCGGAATTACTGGAATCACAGCTGAGATGATCGCTGATGCCAAAGCTCAGAACAAACGCTATAAGCTGGTAGCACATGCCTGGACCGAAGGCACTGAAGTGAAAGCAAAAGTTGCCCCTAAACTTATAGGCACTGACTCTATGCTTTACAACGTTCGCGGAACCACCTCTTTCGCACAGTTTGAATCTGATGTTCTTGGAAAATTATCTATAGTCGAGGATGACCCCGGCATTCGAAACACTGCTTACGGTCTTTTAGCGGATTTTATCAATGCAGTGAGTCATTAGAAGAAAAATATATTACAAAGGCATGGACAAAATCCCATGCCTTTTTGATTTAATAAAGACATATATTTGCATTTTTTTATTCCCTTTTGATCATTTTTTCTACTTATGTACCATTAATTAGGCTCCAACAATGTCATAAATGATGTTCTCGGTCAAATTTGTGGTTTTTGCCCCAATCTATTACTTACTCGCCGCTTAATAAAGATTCAGCCGATTTCAGATATTATTAAAAACTTTTAGAAAAATATCTTGTACAATTAGGAGGGACGGTCGTTAAATATTGAAAGGATATGAACATGCAAACAAACACTGAACGATTTAAGCAACTGCTCGCAGATAACTGGGATTTTCAGATGCGGGACAACCCCATCTGGGCTACAAGGACAGGCGACCATCGTTTCAACGATAAACTGGGAGACAACTCAGAAGCTGCCTATCAACAAAGATTGATCCAATACAGAGATTTTCAGAGCCAAGCCAGTGAAATATCCCGCAGTGATCTTGGAGACGAAGATCAATTAAATTACGATATTTATACTCGCCTACTGGATAATGACATCCGAGGTTTAGAATTTTATTCATATCGTTTCCCGATCGCCAAAGTTGGCGGCGTTCACACTTACCTTCCAAATTTGCAGATCATGACTCCTTTTTCCAACATCCGTGATTATGAGAATTACATTTCGCGATTGAACTCTATAAAACTAAGTATGGACCAGGTCATTGAGACCATGCGAGCTGGTTTGGTCGAGGGGCAGATACCCCCGCGTGTCACGTTGGAGGGCGTGGTAGATGCCATCCAAACACAGATCGTAGAAAATACGGAAGAGAGCGTTTTCTTCCGCCCATTTAAGGATATTCCAACCTCCATCCCGGAATTTCAACAGGTTAAACTATTCGAAGCAGGTAAGAAAGCCATCGAGAAATCTGTGATCCCGGCTTACAAAGCCCTCAAAACTTTCGTCAAGTATGAATACCTTCCGCAAGCCAGGGAAAGTATTGCCGCTAGTGACCTTCCAGACGGCGAAGCATATTACGAATACCTCATCCAATATTTCACATCTCTGCCTCTTACAGCAGAAGAAGTTCATAAAACAGGGCTGAACGAGGTAGCACGCATACGGGCAGAGATGGAAGCGGTGATAGCTGAAACAGGGTTTGAAGGAAACTTCAAATCATTTGTGGAATTCCTCCGGACAGACCCCCGTTTTTATGTGGATACGCCAGAAGAATTGCTGAAAGAGACCGGCTACCTGATGAAGCGTATTGACGGTGAATTGCCGCGACTTTTCAAAACCTTGCCAAGGCTGCCATACGGCATCCGGGAAATACCGGAATTCTCCGCACCGGGCGCCACAACTGCCTATTACAATCCCGGTGCTGGGGACGGGACTATTGCCGGGTTCTATTATGTGAATACATACGACCTGAAAAGCCGCCCATTATACGAGATGGAAGCTCTTTCAATGCACGAAGCCGTACCTGGTCATCATCTGCAAATTGCGTTACAGCAAGAACTTGATCTGCCAAATTTCCGCCGTTTCAGGCGTTTCACCGCCTTTGTTGAGGGCTGGGCCCTCTATTCAGAAAAGTTGGGACTTGAAATGGGTTTCTATACCGATCCATACAGCAACTTTG
>JAFDJF010000626.1 GCA_019307645.1 Deltaproteobacteria bacterium | reverse complement strand
GGACCTGCCGGCAGCCGGCAGCGCTCCTGAATGGATGAGTGAAAAAGCGATATCCATCGGGCATTATTTTGTTGTTTCCGGTGTCTATACCGTATTCGGCGGCATGTTGCCGACTTCCGGCGCGCCCGTATTTCAGGATTATCTATTTAAGGAGTTTGAAAATAAATTTTGGGGAATGTGGGACATGGTGGTAGATCCCATAGAACATGCCCATGCGATCATTGCTCATATCGATAAAAAGCGCAAGGCGCTCGGCATCGACAAGGCCAGGGAAAGAGTCATGATGGATTTTGCTGCACGCCAGGCGCTTTAGACATAATCAGGATCATGTATTGTGAATTATCATTAAATACAAAATCCTCAACGAAGGAGGAATGAAATGTCAAGATTAATAGCATTTGCTGCCATTCAGGGCGGCTATAAAGTTGTTTCACAGGCCGAAGGAGCATATCAGAAAGCTCTTGAAACCTATAATGCGGATACCAAGGTAGGCTTTCCCAACACCGGCTACTTTCTGCCGGTAATATATTCACTTTTCGGCATCAAGGTTGAAACCCTTGAAGATTTACAGAAACCCATAGATATTGCACGGGGGCTTCTTCCCCCGCATATCAAAGGCAAAAACTGGCTTCCTTTCCTGGGTCCTCTTCTGGACGCAGGCATGGCAGGAATTATATCCTTTGAAATTATAGAAGCGCTCAGGTATCTGAACGAGCCTGATTTTTATCTCCATGCCGAAGATCCGGATATCGAGGCTGGAAAAATCTGGACCGGTGCTGCCGACGACACAATATTCAGGAAAAGAGGAGTCGAGTTCGTTGACGGCTCAGCTCCTGGTTTTGCGGCAATAGTAGGCTCCGCGCCTGATCCGGAAACCGCCAAGATGATCATTGAAGATTACCAGCAAAGAGGTCTTTACATGTTCCTGGCTGCAAACCACAACGGCACCACCTTGACCGAACAGCTTATTGAAGCCGGCGTACAGGTGGGATGGGGCACACGAATCGCCTGTTTTGGCCCTGATATTTCATCGGCCGTATTTGCGCTCGGATTTGCCAACAGGGTAGCCATGGCTTTCGGCGGTGTTGAGCCCGGTGATTATAAAAAGATCCTCATGTACAACAAGGAACGGGTTTTTGCATTTGTCAATGCCCTGGGCGATGTGGGAACCGAGTGGGGCGTTGCCGCTGCCGGTGCTGTAAACTGGGGTTTCCCGACATTAGCCGATACCGATATTACCCAGATTCTTCCCACGGGTATCTGTACCTACGAGCATGTTGTATCTCCTGTTGCTCACGATGAAATCTGCGCAAAGTCGGTTGAGGTCCGTGGGCTTAAAACCCTGGTCTCAGACATTGAGATCTGCTGTTCATTCGGCCCTGCTTACGAGGGTGAGCGGGTTAGGGGCGCCGATCTTTTCTGCCAGATGGGCGGCGGAAAGAGCCAATGCACCGAGCTTTGCAAGATGGCCGATATGAATGATATCGAGGACGGCAAGGTAGAAATTATAGGAAATGACATTGCTGATCTCAAGGAAGGGGACACCCCTCCCCTTGGGATTTATGTCCAGGTTGCAGGCCGTGAATTCCAGCCTGATTTTGAACCGATCATCGAACGCCAGATACATCATCTGATCAACTACATCCAGGGTATTATGCATATCGGCCAGAGAGATATTTCCTGGATCAGAGTGGGCAAGGCCGCTGTGGAAAAAGGGTTTACCTTAAAGGATATCGGTGTTGTGTTACATGCCAAGTTCCATCAGGATTTTGGAAATATCCTGGACAAGGTACAGATAACTCTTTACACCAAGAAAAAAGATATCGATGACCTTACCAAACGTGCACGGGGTGAATATAAGAAAAGGGATGAGCGTGTTGAGAACATGAAGGATGAAGATGTGGAGACTTATTACTCCTGCACCTTATGCCAGTCATTTGCTCCCAACCATGTTTGTTCGGTCAGCCCCGAAAGAACCGGACTTTGTGGTGCATATAATTGGATGGACTGCAAGGCTTCCTTCGAGATCAACCCCACCGGGCCGAACCAGCCCATTGAAAAAGGCGAGTGCATCGATCCGGTTCTCGGCCAGTGGAAAGGTGTTAACGAGTTTGTCAACAAAGCTTCCAGGGGCGCTGTAACACATTATAACTTCTATTCCATGGTGATTGACCCCATGACCACATGCGGCTGCTGCGAGTGCATTGCCGCTATGCTGCCCTCCTGCAATGGTGTTATGACGGTGAGCAGGGATTATGCAGGGGAAACCCCATGTGGGATGAAGTTTACAACCCTTGCCGGTGTTATGGGCGGAGGGGCGCAATCTCCTGGATTTGTCGGCCATTCAAAATACAATATTACCCAGGGTAAGTTCATCACGGGTGATGGCGGACTGGCACGTATGGTCTGGATGCCCAAAATATTGAAGGAAGAGATCAAGGAACGAATAGACAAGCGAGGTAAAGAGATAGGCGTTCCTGATCTTTATGACATGATCGCAGACGAGACAGTGGGAGTTACAGAGGAAGAGATCCTTCCG
>JAFDJF010000625.1 GCA_019307645.1 Deltaproteobacteria bacterium | reverse complement strand
TATCTGTGTACCGATTGGTGGTTTAGATTTTTCTCAGGCCTGCATTTGTACGGTCCTCCGGATAGATCTGCCCCAGGTTGAGCTGGTTGGCCCACCACTGGCCCAGGAACATATCCAGTGAAACCGCATGGGCCATGATCAGGGTGTTGGGCAGGTTCTCTGTCTTTTCGATATAGTAGCCCAGGCTGTCACTCCACAGCTGCGCGTCCTGGTTCTCAATGCCCGCAGTCCAGATTTGCCGGTAGATGGCGGCTGTCTCCTCCTCCCCCATTATCATGGCCATCTTTTCACAGGCTTTCAATGCGGCCATATAGAGAGACCCGATCCATGGGGATGTGCCCGACACATTGCAGTCCAGCGTATTGTGGTAACTGCCCGACAACATGCCGTCATGGTTATAGTCATAGGTAGAAATGGCAAAGTCCATGGCTTTTTTGGTCCGGGGCCAGGCAGCAGCTAAAAAGTCATTGTTTACCGACAGGAGATGTTCCCGGTACACGCCCAGTATGGAACCGAAGTGACCGTCAAAAGCGTTGACCAATTGTCCCTGCCTTGCGGGAAGCAGGCCTTCTTCCATCTGGGTATCCAGATCTATTTCCCTCAGGATCCTGCCCAGCTCAGGATAGAGGCGTGCGTGTCCCTGTGCATAGTGAATGACATGTTTGCAGTTCCCAAACCATTCTTCCTTGAATGAGGTGCTTTCCCATATGCCAAAGTATCCCTCTCTGGTCCAGAACGAGGTGGGAGACTTGAGCACGCAGATGTTGGAAGTGATACGGTCCAGTACGTAACGGGGAATATTGGAGGAATACATGGTTTCGTGGTAGAGCCTTGTGCTTGCATCCAGGTAATCGAAGTTTTCTGCCACATAATTACCCACGTCACCGGCGTCTTTCCACCAGTTCTCATACTGGCTGCCCGCTTCCTCGAAATACCACTGTGGAATATCGGTGCGGCCGAAAGTACCTCCGGGAAAATACCAGCTCAATACAAAGGTGATGGTGCGCTCTTCACCCGCTTCCAGTTCAAAACCTGTGGCAAGGGCACCATCCACTGTCAGTTCAGATCCGGGACTCGAGGCGGTTTTCTCACCCGACAACAACCCGTCCTGCGCAAAATCTTCAAGCAGGGAGGCGTAATCCTCCCAGGAAGCCGTGGAACTGACTTCCCCTGCATAAGCCGACAGGTGCAGGCTGCCGGCCGGTCCTGTCATTTCAAGACTGGTCATACCGGGTAAAGAGACTACCGTGTTTTTGTTCTGCCCATAGCCTTTGCAGGATCTGTTATTGGGACCGGCAATCGTGTCATAGCCCGTAAAACCCACCGCATTCTGCTGGCTTGCAAGAAGGTTCACTTCCACTTCTTCAGAGCCTGTGTTGCTTACCTTTATCCGAAAAATCCCACAGGGGATAGCCGAATTCTTCAGGTCCATGGGGATTAATGGATTATAGGCTTCAAGGGACACATCGACCGGCAGCTCATCATCTTCAAAGTGAAACCATCCCAGCGGGTACTCCCCCTGGAAACTGAGGCTGCTCATGGCCGGAAAGGTCCCAACTGAAGAGGTCTGAAGGGCTTTCACTACCGTTGTGTCTCCTGTTTTGGTCCGCAATGCAAAAAAACTATTGGGTACGATACCGGACCCTGCCCTTTCCTCGAAATTATTGAATATCTGCCACCAGGCACGTTCAGCTTTACCATTCATACGGATCAGGCTGCCTCCCACCGCTCCAATGGGAAAATCAAGTCCTGTAAGATATTCACCCTCATAGGTCACCGGAGGGTCCATGGATGCTTTATGCTCAAACCGGGTAGGTGCATGCGCATTACCTGGTTCCCCGCAGTTCTGAAAAAATAAAAAGGACAAAAAGCAAGTGATTATGAGGGGGATGGTTTGTTTCATGTTTCCGATGTAAAAGTTAACCGTTCCATTCCGCATCCCTATTCGTGCGGGTTAACATCATCGAAATAAAATTCACAAGCATTCTTCATTGCCGGGGCATTTTCCATTTCCAGTCCCGGGTATTTGAGTTCATCTGTCCACAGGATCAGTTTTTCTTTAAGCTCGCTGGCCTTCTCCGGATGATCGTCAATCATGTTTATCGTCTCATGTTCATCCGTATTCACATTGAAAAGAAATTCCCGGTCTTTGAACTTAAGATATTTCCAATCGCCCATCCGGATGGCCGCCTGGTGCCAGAAGCGCCAGTAAAGTGCCTCATGCGGGTCGCCCTTAATCTCTCCATTAATGTATGGAATAACATTCACTCCGTCCAGCTCTTCCGGGACTTCTTCCCCTGCAAGGGCAAGTGATGTTGCTGCAATATCCAGCGAAATGACAGGCCGGTCATATTCTTTCCCCTGCGGAAGACCGTCTGGCCAGTTCATGATAAAGGGAATCCTGATCCCGGCCTCAGAAATCATACCCTTCTCTCCTATGTAGGGATCGTTGAGCGAACCGTTCCACGCCCCTCCCCTGAATGTAAGGGGAAGATCTTCCTTGCGTATCTTAAGTGGAGCTCCATTGTCGCCCAGGAAAATGATCA
>JAFDJF010000624.1 GCA_019307645.1 Deltaproteobacteria bacterium | reverse complement strand
GAAGTCGGCATATCTGATTCCATGGAAAATGCCCGCATGTATATGGAAAACACTGTGGGAGATCGCGTTCCAAAGGCAAACCAGGAAGCCTATATTTCCCGCGCCAATGAGATGCTGAAATATCTTGAAAAACATTCCCATGTCCAGTTTGAAATCATGAGGGGCTACCCTGATTATTATCCTGAGCAGCCCGGGGCAAAAACCGACGGACGCAGTCTTGGGCCGGTGGTATTTCGAGGCGATAAACTGGGGAAAACATATCACAAACTCAGGCCGCACCAGTACATTAACCAACTGGCCTTTACTGCTGATGAATATAAACAAATGGCGTTATATAAAACAAATCCGGCTTATCTTTTGACAACGTTAAAGGTAATGTTGAGAAATCTGAAAAACAATCTTTTTCGGCAACATCTGGTATCTTTCGGCAGGTCGCTGATTACCATGTTGTGTCTTTCGTTACAGGAGAGGAATGTCCCTTTGTGGCTGAATACCGCAGTTAAAAATCTCATCGTTGAAGATGGAACCGTGGTGGGTGTAGAAGCCGAACAAGATGGCAAAAAGCTGAATATCCGTGCGAACAAAGGCGTTATCATGGCAGCTGGTGGTTTCCCGCGTAATCAAAAAATGAGGAAACAATATTTCCAACAGCCTGTCAATACGGAATGGACCTCGGCAAATGAAGGGAATACAGGTGATGCAATTAATATGGGAATGGAGCTGGATGCGGCTGTGGACCTAATGGAGGACGCCTGGTGGGGACCCTCTACCGTCGCATTTGAAGGCTCTGCATTGTTTCTGGTTGCGGAACGGGCCTATCCCGGGGCGATTATGGTGAACTCTGCCGGAAAACGTTTTGTAAACGAATCAGCCCCTTATACAGATGTGGTCAAAACCATGTATGATACAAACACGGATAAGGTGGAATCGATTCCCGCCCACTTTGTCATGGATCATCGGTTTCGCAGTAAATATTTTTTAGGTAAATTATTCCCCGGCATTACCCCAAAGAAATACTATAAAGAAGGCCATATCACCAAAGCGGATACGATTGAAAAACTGGCAAATAAATTAAACATAAATCCAACAGGGCTGGTAGAAACAATTAAACGGTTTAATGAATTTGCCGGGACAGGCAAAGACCTGGATTTCAAAAGGGGTGATAGCGTTTATGATCAATTTTACGCTGACCCGAAAGTGGGGCCTAATCCATGCCTGGCTCCCATTGACAAGCCGCCTTATTACTCATTACGATTATATCCGGGCGATATTGGTACAAAAGGAGGACTTGTCACAAATGACCGGGCGCAGGTGCTGAAAAATGATGGCACTGTGATTGAAGGTTTATACGCTGTGGGAAATACCGCGGCTTCAGTTATGGGGAATTCTTACCCTGGTGCCGGTTCCACAATAGGACCGTCCATGACATTCGGATATATCGCAGCAAGGCATATGGCAGGGAACTTATAGAAATAGCGAAGAAAGAGTATCAACAGGGACAGGCGATGAATAATCACATGGATTTCAAGAAACTAAAGGACCATGGAGAGAAAAAGCATGACGGATAACAAGAAAACCGTTGACGGTTTCAGGTTTATGTCTCCATCGCTTCGAACATGGCTAAGCAGCGGCATCCCGGAGAAACAGTTCTCGGGCCACATTCCCTGGACACCCATGAAAAAACCTGTCAGGCAGACAGCCTTCTCTTTGATGACCTCTGCGGGACTCAGTATGAAGACAGCTCCCCCTTTTGATATGGAAAGAGAAAAACGTGAGCTGACATGGGGCGATCCCACACACAGGGAAATACCGAGAGATGCCACGGAAGCGGATATCAATGTCAACCATCTTCACATCAAAACCGATTACATCAAGGAAGACATGAACGTGATTCTGCCTGTCCAAAGACTTGTGGAGTTCGAGGAGGAGGGAATCATCGGAAAGCTTGTCCCCACTTGTTATTCGTATTATGGATTTCAGATGGATACCAAGGTTCTTCTCGAACAAACCATGTTCAAAGTTTCCTCGCGGATGAGAGAGGAAGGGGTCGAGGCCGTTATCCTCACACCGGCCTGACCTCTCTGTTGCCAGTCCGTGGGACTGGTTGCCCGATTTCTGGAAGAGCAAGGGTTTTCAACCGTCACGCTGACCGTGATGCCGGAGTTCAACCGGACAGTGGGTATTCCTCGGGTGGCTGCAATCGAACATCCTTTTGGCCGGCCCGTCGGCAATGTGAACGACAGGGAGGGGCAGAGAGCGGTGCTTCTGGAAACCCTCTCCGCACTTGATCAGGCAAAAATCCCTGGTGAAGTGTTTCATCTTCCTTTCACCTGGCCAGAGGATCCGAGGGAGACTTTCTGGCAACCGCCGGAGCCCTCTCCCATCGTTAAGATGTTTTCGGAACAGATAAAGAAGGCCGGGAAAAAGGAGGCTGGCCAAGGCTCATAGACATCTGTCGCCAACATAAAACCAACGCTGCAAAAAATCAATCGGCGGAAATCGTTTCACTTGCGAATCCTAAGGTCTATGCCTTCAGGAACTTCCTG
>JAFDJF010000623.1 GCA_019307645.1 Deltaproteobacteria bacterium | reverse complement strand
CCGGATCAAACCCCTGGAATAACCTTGATGTGCCAGACTGTATATCTGACTTTAATGCTGATATTGATGTGGACGGCAGCGATCTTTCTAAAATTGCTGATGAATTCCGAAGAACCGACTGCCTGTCCGGAGATCCGTGCGACGCTGATTTAGACAATGACGGGGATGTGGATGATATTGATTTTTCCCTGTTTGTTGAGGACTTTGGCGGGACGGATTGTTTTTAATGAACTCCCCGGAAGCGGGCAAGAACGAAAGATTTACTTGTTGATGGGCATTAGCCCGATAAGAAACCTTCCACCGAAGTGAACTCAAAATCTTCCAGCAGTTTGTTGAGCCTCTTTCTTGTGTTTTGCAGGCCGGCATTCAAAACAAAACGTTTTGTGAGGGGAAGCTTTATACGCGGGCAGTTTGGGTCAAATTCTCTCGGGTGGAGGAACATCATCGCCGGCATTCCCTGGCGGTTGTTTTTCCTGATGGCTGAACGGATGAGACAGTGAGGAAAGGTTCTTAACCCCCACCCCCCGCCAAGAGGGAAATTGACGAATGGGGTAGCGCCCACAAGGGGAGGAAACTCCCACAGATCACCCTGAGCAAGCGAATGCTTCCAGGGAACTTTCGGATATTCAGGGTTACCGATAATGGGGAGCGGCGCCATGCTGGAATCATACACAAATCCTTCTTCCAGCAGGATATCCAGGGCCCACAGGGAATCCTCCCTGATGGACCATTCAGGCGCCCTGAATCCTTTCACCTTGCCACCGGTTATCTCGGTCAACACCGCCACCGATTCTCTGAGATCCTCTCGAAACGAACCCGGGTTCATGGTATAGACCCGCTTGTGAGTATACCCGTGTGTGGCGATCTCATGTCCTGAATTGCTGATCTCTTTTACGAGTTCCGAATGTCTTTCAGCCACTGAGCCAAGCACAAAAAAAGTTGCTTTGGTTTTGGCATGGCCGAGAATTCCCAGGATTCTGCGAGTGTTTTCAACAACCCTGCCTTCAAGGCCATTCCAGCTTTCCAGTGGAATATAATCGCTGACACCGCAGATATGGAACCAGTCCTCCACATCCACGGTCAGTATGTTTTTGACGGGCATTTGATAACTAAACGGTATAAGGTGTATTGTATAAGGTATACGGTGCAAGGTACAAGATTGATCTTATCCTTATTCATACCTTATACCTTATACCGTTTCTTCATCATATTCAGGGCCTGGGAGACGAAAAATCCCACCCCTGCAACCATGACAATGGTGGCGCCGGACGTGAAATCATAAGTATAGGACAGCCACAGACCCGCAACCGTAAAAAAGATACCCAGCAGGGACGAAAGCGCCATCATTTTGCCCAGGGATCGGGTGTACTTTTCTGCAATATAGGGAGGAATGGTCAACAGGGCAATGACCAGGATCAGACCGACAACCCTAATGACCATGACAACACAAAGGGCGGTCATGCCTAAAAGGGCAAAGTACAGCAGCTTTACCGGAATGCCCACAATAAAGGCAAATTCTTCATCATAGGACATGGCAAGGAATTCTTTATAGAAAATGACTATGGATAAAACGATGATCATGTCCATGGGTATCATAAACCAGATATCTGTCTTGGGCACTGCAAGAATACTTCCGAAAAGATAACTCATAAGATCCACATTGTAACCGGGAGTGAGATCAATGAGGATGATCCCCAGGGCCATGCCCACTGCCCAGAGCACACCAATAATGGTATCCGCCCTGTGTCTGTTTTTAAAACTCGCTGCACCCATGATCATGGAAATCGCCACGGCAAAAAAACCTGCCCCCAGGATTGGAGAAAACCCGAAAAAAAAGGCAAGCCCGATCCCGCCGTAAGCGGCATGGGCAATGCCGCCTGAGATAAACACGATCCTGTTCACCACCACAAGGCTGCCGATGATCCCGCAGGAAATGCTGACCAGAATGCCGGCAAGAAAAGCATTCCTCATGAATTCGAACTGAAGCGCCTCACACATGTCATTTATCCTCGTGAGCGGGAAAAACACGGTGGGGTGCACCATGTGCCACCAGATCAACCGGACATTGATAGGCCATATCAATCATTTCAAGGGTAATCTTTCCTTCTTCGTGATACATCATCGTACGATTAACACAGGCGACTGATTTTACGTTCCTTGAGATCACTCCAACATCATGGGTCACCAGCACAATGGTCACCTCCTTGTTCAACTCTCTTAAAAAACTGTAAAGGTCTGTTTCGAATTCAGGATCAACACTGGCTGTGGGTTCGTCCAGAAAAAAGATCTCCGGGTCCGTGGCAAGCGCCCTGGCAATAAACACCCTCTGCCTTTGGCCCCCTGAAAGCTCGCCGATGTGGGTATGTTGAGAGTCAGACATTCCCACCTTTTCAAGTACTTCTTCAGCCTTGAAACGGTCTTTTCTGGAATACCATCTGCCGATGCGGGACCGATGCAGCCTTCCCATCAGCACGATGTCCAGAGCGGAAACGGGAAACGAAAGATTGAAGTCCGTGTATTGTGGCACATATCCAACGCGGTGTTTGGCATC
>JAFDJF010000622.1 GCA_019307645.1 Deltaproteobacteria bacterium | reverse complement strand
TGCGGACGGCGGAGTATGTCCCAGGGATCATGATCAAGATATTCCGGATAATTCGGCTGCAGATATGGGGAATCATGAGCCCAACTCACGATTACCGGACTATTCCCTGAATCGGCCAGGTCATGAATGGCCATAGTAAAGGGAAGGTTGAACGGCATATGAAGCACATTGTGCACCAGGATGACATCAAGGTCTTTAGACCCGTCTTCAAGGATTTTATGTATCCTGGAAGTGAATCGCGTTAGATGTTTATGCTCGCCCTCCATGGATCGTTCATGGGCTTTAAGGATACTCTTGTTTCTTGATCCCAAAACCGGCTCTATGCGCACCGGAAATGAATCCGTAAATACTTCTCCTGCTCCCGCAAGTATGGAGACGGACTGGCCCAGTCTGTGAAATACAGCTGCATGCTGACTGAGCACCTCTTCCACACCGCCCACTACAGGAGGACAGGAGTAGTGAAGAATCCCGATTCGTAAAGGTTTATCCATAAATTCTCTTTATATTTCGGCGGGTTGATTAGGGTTCGCGCAAAAATAAATTCACATTTTGGCATCTCATCTTCAAATCATTTTTGCGCGAGCCCTTAGCGGAACGATTCTATTATGGGCAGGAGTTTTTTTTCTAAGACCTCATAGGAGAAATATTTTTCCCCTAACTCATAATTCTTGTTAACCGTTGTCTTCACATTGCCAGAGTCAAATGATTGCATGATGCGATCCGCAATTTTCGGGGTCACAAAACCCTCAAAAGGGAACACATCAAAACCACAGGGCTCAATGTCTTCAACAAAGATGGAATAACGGTTTACCATAATGGGTTTTTTGAAATAGACGGCCTCCACAAATGCATTGCCAAACCCCTCGTATCCGGAAGGATACGTCACCAGATCCGCACTGTGATAGGCATCGTCAATACTGTATTTCCTGTCAGTATTGGTCTTGAAACACCGGGATGATCCAATTTTATCGCCCGCATATATAACTTCAACACCAATACGCCTGGCGTACTCGAGAACCCGCCTTGCATACGCGTCCCCCTCGTCACCGCTTTCATGTGAAACAACCAGGCTGCTTTTTTTCAGGTCAAGAAGGCTTATCAGCTCCACAGCCCGTTCGATCCACTTGCGGGGAACCACCCTTGTGGGCTGAAGCACAAAAAGATCGTCTTCCTTAAATCCAAGTTCTTCGCGGAGCATTTTTCTTTTGGAAGCTTTTTTAGGCGGGTTGGCAAAATCAAAGACATTGGGAACGACTATATTGCTGATGCCCCTCCGGTAGCTCAACTGTCTTGAGGCCTCCGAGTTAATCACCACGTGGCGGAGGGATTCAAGAAGCGGAGGGAAGGCGTACTGGAGGTAGTCCTGAACTGCATTGATAAGAAAGCGCTTTCGTTCCCAGCTGAAATCATGGTGGTGGGCCACAGCCGGTATACCGGTTTCTGCCATAAATTCCGTAATAGCCATTCCCAGGGGGATGTTCATGGGAATGGCCAGGGCGTTTTCAGGGATGATGATGTCAATATCAAAGCTGTCGCAAAATTCGTACAGCTTTGATTTGAGGAGGCCTGTATGTTCATGGATTTGCCGAGATACTGACCTGTCACGGGTAGTGGCGCCGAAGCACTCATTATAGATATGCTTGATCTCCGGATCATCAAAGTGGGCCTTTGGCTCCAGGAAGGATCTATCCGGGGGCGTATCCAGCTCCCCTGCAAAAAAATAGCATTCATACCCGTTACGTTCCAGGACCTGGTACCACTTATAGGTTTCCAGGGACACACCGTCGGTTCCGGCAATGCGAGTTGACACAAATCCAACCTTTTTCATCACAAAACCTCCTATCCGGTGTGCATTATGATATCTGTTATTATTTTGTGAATTGTGGTAACTCAGGTTCAAAGTTCCATGGTTCACGACTTCCCGTTGAAAACGGGATTAACTGATGAAAACTGAGCGGTTTTAAGATATTGAGGCGTGGCACATTGTTTTTAACTGCTGCCGTTCATAGGTTCATCAACTATCTCCAGCAATATGAAAAATGCGCCCCCGCCGCACCGTAAGCGGTATCTTCGACAGGCGAAACAACCCTGAACTGTGAACCCGTAACTTTTTGAACCTTAGGCCTCGCGCAAAAATAAATTCACATTTTTGCGCGAACCCTTGGTCGCCGGAGCAATATATACCCTAACGTTGCAAAAGTCGAGGATGCCCCTCGACAGATCCCGCCCATCGGGGAGATGGGGTATCCTCGACTTTCCCATCGGGCAAATAACATGGCTGCTTTTGACTGCTTTCAGGATGCCACCTGGGGTGACTTCCAGTAGAGCATACAACAAGATGACTAAATCTATTATTATAGCCTTTAAAACAAGTTAGCCATGTTATCTATGCAACTATAGGGTATAACCGATCTCAATGCTAATCTACTGCATTGCGTCCTTGAGAGCTTTTCCAGGATTGAACTTGGGAACATTCTTTGCCTTTATTTGAATCTCTTCTCCGGTCGCCGGGTTTCTTCCTTTCCTAGCCTGTCTTTTCTGTACTTTAAAAGTTCC
>JAFDJF010000099.1 GCA_019307645.1 Deltaproteobacteria bacterium | reverse complement strand
CTATTATGGAAGACGAAGCCCAAAAAATTAGAGCCGGACAAAAGGAGTGGGAGAAGACGACTCTTGCAGAATGGCTTGCACAGGCACCTGAGCGAAAACCAGAGCCTGTAACCCAGAGCCTTAAGTGGCCCGTCAAAAGGCTGTACACTCCGCTGGATCTTGAGGAAGCCGGTTTTGATTATCTTAAAGATGCCGGTTTTCCCGGGGAACCTCCATATACAAGAGGGACGGAAGCCACCATGTATCGAAGCAATCTGTGGACAATGGTCCAAACGACCGGGTTTGGGTCTGGCGATGATGCAAACAAGAGGTGGCGTTATCTTCTGGATCAAGGGCTTTCGGGCTTCATCATCGAGTATGATCTTCCAACGACACATGGGCTCGATTCCGACCATCCGCTGGCAGAGGGGGAGGTGTCCCGGATGGGTGTCGCCATCGACTCCCTGGCTGACATGGAGAAAGCCCTGGACCTGCCGTTTGAAAAGATAAAACACATGACCTCGGTCTGCAATGCACCGCAACCGGTAAACCTTGCCATGATCATTGCCACTCTGGAAAATAAGGGAATACCGCCGGAGAGCGTCAACCTGATGATAGTAAATGGCATTTTGATCGAATTCATATGCGTAGGTCGATATATCTTCCCCCCGGAGCCCTCCCTCAGGATCGCCACCGATGTCCTCGAATACAGCATCAGGAACTATCCCAATTGGACGCCGGTCTCTATCATTGGTGCCCAGCTTTATGCTGCGAGAGCGACGCCCGTTCAGGAGATGGCTTTTTCTTTCTCCATTGCCATGGCATACCTGGACAGCATACTTGAAAGAGGACTGGACATAGACACCGTGGCTCCGTACTTCAGCTTTGTTACCGGGGTGGATATGGATTTCTTTGAGTCCATAGCCAAGCTGAGGGCATACAGGAAGATCTGGGCCAGGCTCATGCAGGAAAGATACGGCGCAAGGGATCCGCATTCCATGAGGCTCAAGTTAATGGGCTCTCCGGGGACCATGTCATTGACCCTGCAGCAGCCGCTGAATAACATCGCGCGCCTGGGTATCCAGATGCTGGCCTGCGTGCTGGGCGGCGGCGGACAGCAGATGAACATACCGCTGCATGATGAAGCCCATGCACTGCCCAGTGAAGAGGCAGTGAGCGTGGGTGCAGCGATCCAGCATATCGTTGCCCATGAGACGGGGGCTGCAGATACGGTTGATCCTCTTGCCGGGTCTTACTACTTGGAATCCCTGACAAAGAAGATGGAAAACGCGGTCTTTGACGAGATTGAAAAAATCGATAAGCTGGGCGGTGCAGTTAAAGCCATTGAGGAGGGTTACTTCCAAAAGGAACTGGCTGAAAAGGCATTTGAGTATCAGAAAGCCATTGAAGAAGGCAGGAGGAAACTGGTCGGGGTCAACATCCTCACCAAAGAAGCGGAAGACGCCCCGGAAATATTCCAAATAGACCCGGAGGTGGAAAAAAAACAGATCGAGAGTCTGCACAGGCTGAAAAGGGAGCGGGATTCTGAAAGGGTAGCAGAGACATTGAGCATGGTAAAAGAGGCGGCCCAGGGGGATGGGAACCTTGTACCACCGATCATCGAAGCGGTAAAAGCATACGCCACTGAAGGGGAAATATGTGATGTCCTTCGTGATGTGTTTGGCGAATACAAGCCCGAAATGGCAATGATCTAGGGGGCGGTATGGTGAAGAGGATAAGGGTTTTGATTGCCAAATTGGGCCTGGATGGCCATACAACCGGAGCGATTGTTGTCACCAGAGCGTTAAGAGATGCCGGAATGGAGGTCATTTATACGGGATTGAGACAAACCCCTGAAATGGTCGTGCAGACTGCCATACAGGAAGATGTTGATGTCATAGGGATAAGCTCATTGTCGGGCGCCCACATGAAACACTTCCCAAAGGTAATCCAATTACTTAAGAAAGAAGGCGCGGAAGACAAGTTGGTGATCGGAGGTGGGGTTATTCCCCGGGAGAATCTCCAAGAGCTGGAAATGCTGGGGGTATCGGGATTATTCACCATGGGAACGCCTACTTCCGAGATCGTTGAATTCATCAGAAACAGGGTAACTAATGAATCATAGCGCGTATCGTTTTCCAACACTCTGAATTGTTATGAGGTCCGGGACGATGGACATAAGGAGCCTGTTTACCCCAATCACCATCGGGAAGATGGAATTAAAAAACCGCATTGTCGTGCCTCCCATTATGGGACCCGGTTTTGCGGCAAAGGACGGTTGTGTCTCTCAGACCCGGATAAACTTCCATGAAGCGCAGGCAAAAGGCGGCGCTGGACTCATAATTACCGGTGGTGTCAGCATAGATCCATTGATCATAAACAGCTCTTTGCACATCGGGATCTGGGACGACAGATTTATTCCCGGCCTGAAAGAACTGGCCGATGCAGTGCACGCCCATGGGGCAAAGCTGGCCCCACAGATCATGCATCAGGGTGCACGCCGAGACCCCGCACTTGCCGGAGTTCAGGCTGTAGGTCCTTCACCGATCTTACCCAAAGAGAAATGGCTCAAGAGTGTTCCCAGAGAGCTGACCATAGAGGAAATCGAAGGAATCGTGGAGAACTTCGGCGACGCAGCCCGGCGGGCGAGAGAGGCCGGCTGCGATGCTGTTGAGCTACACGCTGCCCATGGCAGCCACAATCTGGTGAGTTCTTTCATGACCCCGTTGTGTAACAAACGCGCTGACATCTATGGCGGTTCTATGGAAGGACGCATCAGGTTCCCCCTGGAAATAATTCGACGGATGAAGGCAGAGGCCGGATCTGATTTCCCTGTCATTGTGCGCATATCCGGTGACGAGATGATGCCCGGAGGTCGAAACCTCCTCGAGACCGAGGCCATTGCGCCTCTCCTGGTGGAGGCCGGAGCCGATGCACTTCACATCACGGGCGGCAGTTTCCCGGAAACTTCCTGGTGGGTGATGCCGCCTGCGGGGACCCCTTTTGGACTCAATGTGGGCGCAGCCTCAACAGTCAGGAAGGCTGTGGATGTGCCTGTAATTGTGGCCGGCAGGATCAAAGATCCCATACTGGCCGAGCACATTATAGCCACTGGGAAAGCCGACCTGGTGGCAATGGGCCGATCTCTGTTGGCTGATCCCGAATTGCCCAACAAGGCGGCTGAAGGAAATTTTGATGACATCGCCCCGTGCATTGGCTGTAATCTCGGTTGTGTGGGTGGAGCGCGAACGTACGGTGCACTGACTTGCCTGGTAAACCCCACGTTGTGCAGGGAAAAAGAGACGGCTTTCGACCGGACGGAGAGTCCAAAAAAGGTCATGGTCGCAGGGGGAGGCCCGGCCGGTCTGTATGCGGCCTGGATAGTCTGCCGGAGAGGGCACCGTGTTACCCTTTTCGAAAAGTCCCCGAAATTGGGGGGACAGTTTGACCTCGCCGCGGTTCCGCCTTTGAAACAGGAGAACATCCTGCTGATCCAGTATCTTTCAAATCAGGTGCGGAAAGCGGGATGCAAACTCCAGCTGAATGTGGAAGTTACACCGACACTGGTGAAGGACATTAATCCCGACGTGCTGATCATTGCCACCGGTGGAATCCCCCTTATTCCTCAAGACATTCCGGGTGTAGAAAATGAGAATGTGGCTACAGCCCATGACATACTGGCGGGCAAGGCAACAGTTAACAAAACAAAAGTGCTAGTGATTGGCGGCGGTATGGTTGGCTGTGAGGTGGCAGACTTTCTGGCTGAACCAGAGGACAATCTGATCGTGGGGCCAGTCTCGGTAACTATAGTTGAGATGGCGGACGAGCTAGCCGGGGAAATGCAGCCTGAGCCCAGGTACTTGCTTCTGCAGAACCTGCGAAGAAAGGGAGTGAATTGGATTACGCGAGCGCGGGTCAAGCAGATCCTGGATGATGGTATCCGGTTTATCAGGGATGGTCAGGAAGAGGCTGTCCACGATATGGAATGTATTGTTCTGGCCGTGGGGACAAGTCCTTATGAAAACTTGAGCCACAGGGTGGAAAGTATGGTCCCGGAGCTTTATGTCATCGGGGATGCCAAGGCGCCCCGAACAGCACTCGAAGCTATTGCGGAAGCTTCAGAGGTTGCAGGCAGGATTTGAAGCCGTGAGGGCAGGTAAAGACCCGATGGAACTTACAAGCCTGGACGAAGAATCCCTCATCACAGAGGCCCGGGAGAAGTCAGGTCTGACGGATTTTGGTGACGAATCTTTCCGCCGGCCTATGAGGATGTTGTTGAAGGCGATGGAAGAGGAAGCCCGGCTGAATGAAATCGGGCGTATCACCCAGCGTGCCCGAATCGTGGGCCTCCTGGTAAATCGTCTGCGAACCGAGGACCACTTCAAGCGATTTCCGGAAATCCTTGAACAGGAGATCCGAAAACCTCTTGTGATTGTAGGTCTCGGGAGAACAGGAACAACAATGCTGCAACGCCTGATAGCGAGCGATCCCCGCATTCTCTCGGTGTTCTGGTGGGAATCCCGGAATCCTGCTCCCTTCCCGGGTGCTGGAAACATGGCAGATGGGAGCCGGGACCCTCGTATCATTGATGCGGAAGCGGAAGTCAGCGCAATGATCGACCTGGCGCCCGACCTGGCGGCGATACACCCCATCGAGGCAGAGGCCTCTGACGAAGAGATCATGCTTTTGGAGCATTCCTTCTTCAGCACGACTCCCGAGGCCCTGGTCCATATCCCTTCCTACAGTATGTGGCTGGAGCAACAGGATCAGACCGCGGGGTACGAATACTTGAAGCAACTGCTGCAGTTTTTACAGTGGCAGAAGAAGAGATCAGGCGTAACCGGAGAACGCTGGGTACTTAAAACCCCCCATCATCTGGGATTCCTGGATCTGCTGTTCAAGGTGTTTCCGGATGCCACGGTGATTCAGACCCACAGAGATCCGGTAGAAACCATACCCTCGTGGGCGAGTTTGGTTTACACTCTCAGGACGCTAGCCAGCGACAGCGCTGATGCAAAAGAGGCCGGTCGTCATTGGAGCAGAAAATTTAAGAACGCAACCAGGCATTCTCTGCAAATACGTGACACCTTCCCTGGTCGGTTCATCGACATCTGGTACCGGGATGTACTTAAAGACCCTGTCACGCAAATTCGACAAATTTACGAATACACGGGTATGGAACTCACACCTGAGGTGGAGCAGACCATGATTAAATGGACCATAGATCATGCCAGAGACAAACGTCCCGTGCATCACTATACACTGGAAGAATTCGGGTTAACTGAAGAGGGTCTGAAGAAAGATTTTGCCGAGTATAGAAAACGCTTCATCCTAAATCCGCCAGTTCCATTAAAAGGTCAGAATGGTGAATGAAAACTTAACAATCGAATAACGAGTACATGATCTCCGAATGACGAAGGAGGGGGTTTTGTCTCGTTCCGAGAATCTTTAAACATTGTATTTTTATTTCAGGTAAAGTATCCTTACAACTGGAAGTGTACAAGGTGAGTGTTAACAAGAGAAATTGTCTCTCTTCATGAACAAAGAAGTGGCGGAATTCAAATCCTTTATTAACCCCCAGAAAAGAGGAGTATAAGCCATGAACCCGTTCAAACCACTTAAACACTTGTTGGCACTTTTTTTGACCATAAGCCTTTTGCCATTGTCCGGATGGGCGGAAGAAAAGCTTCCTCACCCTGAAACCTACATCCCCAGTTGCGAAAGAAAACTGGTCAAGGCTGTTTTTGATGACCCCACCGACTTATTTGCAAAAAAACCTTTCAAAGACTTTGTGCCCCCAGAAATATACGGCAGGCTTACCTTCGACCAGGAGAAGATGAAAAAGGAGTGGGCCGAGCTCATAGGCTTTACTGCCTTGGAACTGGTGGGCAAAATCGCGCCTGAGATCAAACCGGGCAAATACTCCTATACGGACCTGGAGAAATATCCCGGGCTCAAGGAATTGATTCCTCAAGAGTTTCAACGCTATTTTAAGCCGGGCGGTCCTCCTATGACATGCAATATTCCAGAGTTTGAAATCATTCCCACCCGGCAGTTCTACTCTAACCTGCCCAACATCGAGGCGACCAAACGGAACCTGGGGAAAACAAAACTGGACAAGGACGGCTACATCGTCAAGGGGTCATGGGAGGGGGGAATCCCTTTTCCCCGGCCCTCCGGAAAGTTTAAAGCGCAGCAGGTTTTCTATAATTTTTTTCTGAGATCCCACGCGTTTAATATGTGCTGGGGCATTCCCGCAATTAGTATCGGTTTTGACAGAAATCTGAAAATTGACAAGTACAGTCAGACCGATGTTGCAAAGATATCTTGGAAGGGACGAACGCTTTTTCCGCCTTTTGGCTGGATGGATAAGCGTGCGGAAAGAAATAATGAATGGTTCTCTTACGGATATACCATGCAGGAACCTCGAGCCAACAGGGGAACGATCTTAGTGCGGATGTTTTATGCTGACCCTGAAAGAGCAGACCCTTCTATGATTTACATTCCGTCTCTTAGACGGATACGCAAAATGGCTGCTACAGATACGCAGGATCCTACAGGAGACATGTGTTACGACGACCAAAACATGATCCTGCAGAAAATTACTCCCAACAAATATCCTTACAAATTTGAAATTATCGCAGAGCGTGAGTATCTTTTGCCCTACGCCTATGGTTCAGCCCCAGTTTGGATTGATTCCAAGAACGACTATGAAGTAAGGGGTTTAACATTCATGCGCAGGCCCACTTATGTCCTTCAGATGACCCAGATGGATCACAACTATGTTTACGGCAGGCGGATTTATTTTATTGACAAAGAGATGTTCTCTTGCGGGATCAATGATAATTACGATCAAAAAGGGCAGCTCTACAGGGTGCAGTGCTATCTACCTTTTTCCTTCGTCCCGGAAGGTGGATGGATGGTTCAATATGGCAGTTCCACAATTCAACGTGATTACATCGACCTGCATTCAACGATAGCCACCACCCCCACTTACCCTGCGCCATGGCCTCGAAAGCGCTTTAACATACAAGGCATAATGCGGAAAGCGAAATAAGTTTGCCTTTAAGCTACGCTTGTACAGAGCCAGGGTGGAGAGCTTCAAGGAGAAGTCATGGGAACTTATGGTTTTTCTTTTGTTGGATTATTAATATCATTACAATCGTGTATTTTGTAGAAAGTTTGTATACTGGTAATACGGTTTAATTCTTGAATGTAGAATATTATTAAGAGTACCAAATCTAAGCTACACTTTTGCCAGATTGAAGGTTATGCTAAGAAACACGTTCTTATTTGAGTGTTCTTTGAGCAAAGCAATAGGTGTCACCTATGCCTTATTCAATAAGTTAGCGTGGCGACCCCAGCCTCAAGCAAGGATTTCCCGCCGTTTTTGAATTCATGTCTCAAAAGGTTGATTGAATCATCGACCACCAGCAGAGCTGGTGGTATGATGAAGCCCCCTCGAAGGGGGCATTGTTGTAG
>JAFDJF010000098.1 GCA_019307645.1 Deltaproteobacteria bacterium | reverse complement strand
AATGATATCAGTATCCGGATTCCGGTTAAAGAGGGGGCAGAGTCCGAATATCCTTCTTATGTTGGCGCGGCATGTAAACATCTCGTAAATTTTTTCCTGTCACGGCATAAGGACGAAGCTGACTTTCTCCTCAAGTTAACTGTCTCTCTGGATGACATGTTCCTTGCCGATTTTGAACCTACGATCAGGCAGCTTAAAGAACATTTCAAGTCAAAACTGGATTACACAATCGTGTTTGACAGCCCAGCGCTTAGTGACCAGTGGTCAGTGATCAGTGACCAGTAATCAGTGGTTAGTAATAAGTGATCAGTCAATGCCGGTAAATTAAGCACCATTCTCCCCCCTTTTGTAAAGGGGGGTCGGGGGGGATTTGTTGTAACGGATTAAAAATCCCCCTCAATCCCCCTTTGAGAAAGGGGGACTTTAAGGAAAAATCGTTATTTTAATGGCGCTGATTGACCAAACACCGCCTTCGATTGAACATACAGTCAGGAAAGGATCGTTGATCATGAAAATTTATCGTCCTCAGGAACTGGAAGCCAAATGGCAGGCATCATGGGAAAAGAAAGGACTGTTCAAAGTTTCCGAAGACCCTTTTAAAGAGAAATACTACCTGTTGGAGATGTTCCCTTATCCTTCGGGAAAGATTCATATGGGCCATGTGCGCAATTATACGATTGGCGACGTGGTTGCGAGATACAAAAGGATGTGCGGTAAGAATGTGCTCCATCCCATGGGGTGGGACGCCTTTGGGATGCCGGCTGAAAATGCCGCAATAGAGAACAATACGCATCCGGCCCGCTGGACGTACGACAATATAGAAGCCATGAAAGCTCAGCTCAAGACAATGGGTTTCAGCTATGACTGGGACCGGGAGCTTGCGACCTGCGACCCCGAATATTACCGGTGGGAACAGCTTGTATTTCTGAAGATGTATGAAAAGGGGCTGGCCTACAAGAAAAGAACCCATGTCAACTGGTGTGAAAAATGCCAGAGTGTTCTTGCCAATGAACAGGTGGAAAACGGCTGCTGCTGGCGTCATACAGACGATGAAGTTACCATCAAAGAAATGGACAGCTGGTTTTTGAAGATAACGGACTATATCGAAGACATCCTCGATTGTTGTGACAAACTCCCGGGATGGCCTGAAAGCGTCATGACCATGCAGAAAAACTGGATCGGAAAGAGCCACGGCGCCATTATCCGATTCCCCATGGTTGATTCGGATGAGGTGATTAAGGTTTTTACTACCCGACAGGACACACTTTATGGTGCAACGTTTCTGTGTTTTGCTCCCGAGCATCCCCTGGTCAAAAAAATGGTAAAGGGGACGCCACAGGAGAGCGAAGTCCTCGAGTTTGTGGAACGTGCCCTCAAGATGGACAGCATTATGCGTACAGCGGATTACACGGCCAAGGATGGCGTCTTTTCCGGAAGATACTGCATCAATCCGGTTACAGACGAGAAGATCCCCATCTATGTGGCTAATTTTGTCCTCTTTGACTACGGGACCGGCGCCATTATGGCGGTTCCCACCCACGACCAGAGGGATTTCGAGTTTGCGGAAAAATACGGATTACCTCTCAGAGTTGTCATTAAACCAGAGGACCGGGAACTCAAGGAAGAGGATATGGCCGAGGCCTATGTTGACGAAGGTGTCATGGTAAATTCCGGCCCATTCAATGGACAGCACAACCTGGAGTCCCTGGACAAAATTGCCGAATATCTGGAATCAAAAGGGCTGGGACACAAGACAGTGAATTTCAGGATCAGGGACTGGGGCATATCGAGGCAGCGATATTGGGGTGCCCCTATCCCTATTATTTATTGTGACAAATGTGGCACAGTACCGGTTCCGGAAGAAGATCTTCCTGTTGTTCTTCCCCTGGATCTTGACATGAAGCCTAATGGAGGATCTCCTCTACCTTTTGAGCCGTCATTTTATGAAACAAGCTGTCCAGCGTGTCATGGAAAGGCAAGGCGCGAAACAGACACCATGGACACATTTGTGGAATCTTCCTGGTATTTTGATCGATACGCCTGCCCCGATTACGATAAGGGGCCTCTTGATGAAAAAAGGGTTGATTATTGGATGCCTGTGGACCAGTACATCGGGGGAATCGAACACGCTATCCTGCATCTGCTCTATTCGCGCTTTTATACAAGGGTGCTTGCTGATCTTGGCTATGTTAAGGTAAAGGAACCGTTTACCAATTTGCTGACCCAGGGAATGGTATGCAAGGAGACACAGGAATGCCCGACTCATGGGTACCTTTTTCCTGCTGAGGTTAAGGACAACCGCTGTATCCATTGTCAGGTGGAAGTGATTACCGGCAATACGGTCAAAATGTCCAAATCCAAGAAAAACGTGATCGATCCCCAGGATCTGATAGATCAGTATGGTGCCGACACGGTTAGAATGTTCTGCCTGTTTGCCGCACCCCCTGAAAAAGGCCTGGAATGGAGTGGCCAGGGGGTTGTCGGCGTATCCAAGTTTCTGGGAAAGGTATGGCGCCTGGTGGCTGACAATCTCACCAAGATTACGGGAGTTCCTTCTTATGAAGGCAAAGAACCGCTGGAAGGTCCGGCGAGAGACCTTCATCGAAAAACACATTTTACCATCAAGAAGGTCACAAACGATATCGAAACACGCTTCCACTTCAATACCGCCATCTCAGCGGTCATGGAGCTGGTAAACGAGATCACACAGTTTGTTAATATGGAAGAAGACAAGAATGACATTGCCTGGTCTGTTATCCGGGAAGCTGTTGAGGCAACGGTTGTTTTGCTTTCGCCTGTGGTCCCCCATATTACAGAGGAGCTTTGGCACGTAATGGGACGTGACGAGAACCTGCTGTCAATACCCTGGCCCACTTATCAGGAGGATGCCCTGGAAAAGCAGACAAGACTGGTTGTTGTGCAGGTGAACGGGAAGGTTAGGAACAGAATAGAAGTGCCGGCTTCCTATGATGAAAAACAGATTGAGGCTGATGCCCTGGCAGACGAACGGATTCAACGTTTTATTGACGGGAAACCGGTTAAAAAGGTAATTGTTGTCAAGAAAAAGCTGGTCAATGTGGTGGTTTGAGGTTCCTTTGAATGGAATCGCTTCGCTCTATTTATTTTATAGAATTGATAAAAACTCCTTCCTTTGTCATTCGGAATTCATGTAATCGTTATTCGATTATTCAGTTTTCATAAACCATGTTGCATGCATTTCGATAGAATATGCTGGGTACCTAAATCATTATGTTAATAAATAATTTTGTTTCGAATCGTATGATAAGCATCTTCACCTTGCGACACCAAACTGTTTTGCTGGCTCTGACCACATGGTTGTGCCTGGCCCTGTTGTCGGGCTGCGGCTACCATTTTGTGGCGGAAGGAGAGCCGGTAGGGATAAACATCCGGAGTCTGGCAATTCCTTTAATGGAAAGCACTTCTTCGGATTTGGGTTTTGAAAGCGGATTCACAAAGACAATACGTGATGAGTTTATCAGCCATGCAGATGTCCCCCTGGTTTCACGGGATAAAGCTGAAATGGTTTTGATCGGCAAGATATATGAGATCAGGACAAGACCTTTGACCTATGATATCACCGAAGACAATGTTCAGGGTGAGACCACTTATTATGAGGTTACTGATTCACGTCGTTTGTTCATCAGACTGGAGGTAAAACTGCTGGAAAGGGCCACCGGCAGAATCATATGGGAAGAAAAGGGCATGGAAGAAAAGGCAAGATATCAGGTTACAGAGGACCCCCTCACAAATCGATATAACCAGCAAAAGGCCCTTGATGAAATTGCCGGAAGATTAGCTGACAGGATCTATTTGAAAACCATGGAAAGGTTCTGATGCCCGGAGAATTATCACCTGATGATGTCCTGAATCAACTTGGAAAAGGGCGATTGTTTCCATTTTATCTTTTTTACGGAGAGAGTGAGTTTCTTCTGGAAAGGGTTCTAAAGGAGGTTCGTGAGACCTTTATTCCTGAGGAAGGAAGAGACTTCAACCTTCAAATCTTTTATGGCGACGAAGCCAAAGCCAACCCGGGAGAAATCATCGATACTGCCAGTTCTTTCCCTTTCCTATCTCAAAATCGGCTCATTATCTTGCGAAGGACTGAAGAGATCCCAACCGCGGCCCTTGAAAGCTTTATCCCGTATCTGGATGAGCCCATGGAGACTTCCTGCCTGATATTTGTATCCTCAAAGCCTGATTTCAGGAAAAAGTTCTATAAAAAAATCAAGAATCTCGACCGTGCCGTCAACTTCAGGAAACTGTATGACAATCAGGTCGTGCCATGGATCATGAAAATGGCAAGGGAGCTGGGTCTGAATATTGACTCCCGGGCATGTGCCTACCTCCAGCAGATCGTCGGAAACAGAATGAGGGATCTGTACTCTGAACTGGAAAAGATATATCTGTGCTATGGAAAAGCGAATGTTGGGATGGAGGAGGCGAAAAAAGTTGCCATTTACAGTCGCAGCCACACCATTTTTGAACTGATGGACAATGTGTCGCTCAAAAAGTGTGAAGCGGCCATGGCCGTATTGAAAAGGTATATGGAAGAGGAAGGAAAGGATGCAACTCTTGGAATAATGGGGATGTTTATCCGCCAGATCAGGTTGCTGTGGCAGACAAAATCGGTCATGGAAAGGGGAGGGCGGACAGCAGAACTGTCTAAAGAGCTGAGAGTTCAGAATTTTGTGGCAAAGCGGCTTGAACAACAGTCAAAACAATGGAGAACGAATGAGCTTGAGAAGGCCTTTGATCTGCTCTACCAGGCGGATGGCCTCCTGAAAACAGGCTCCCAGGGACACCTGGTCCTCGAAAATTTAGTGTTATCGCTCTGTAAGTGAAAGGATGAATAGATAAAAGAAAGGTGTGAGAGGTCAATGTCATTAACTTAAGCGCAGTTCTCCCCCCTTTCGTAAAGGGGGGCGGGGGGGATTTATTGCGACTACTTAAAAATCCCCCTCAATCCCCCTTTGCAAAGGGGGACTTAAAGGAAGGAATCCGTATATATGCCTTCTATGCCGTGATTTGATTAAGTTGATGTGCCAGACGGGAGATTTTGCGGGAGGCCTGGTTCCTGTGAATAATACCCTTTGAGGCGGTTTTTTGAATGATAGAAACAGCTTCCAGAAAGCTCGCTTGGGCCTGTTCTTGAGAGTTGTTTGCTATGGCAGTTCTGACTTCCCGGACAGCTTTCTTGACTCTGGTCTTATAGCCCTTGTTCCTTATTCGTCTGACTTCGTTCTGCTTGGCCCTTTTAAGGGCTGATTTATGGTTTGCCAAATTTGACCTCCTAAAAACGTAGGATAAATAAATATATTTACAGCAGATAGGAAATATATGTCAAGGATTTTCTGTGCAAGACTCTGATATGCCCGAATCTGAAGAAAAGAATGTCAGCCGTGCCGCGGGAGTGGTAAGCTTTTTTACCTTTCTCAGCCGAATCCTTGGTCTTGTCCGGGATATGGTTCTGGCAAGCTTTTTCGGTACAGGCATGGTTGCAGATGCCTTTGTTGTGGCGTTCCGTATCCCTAACCTCTTGAGACGTCTCTTTGCCGAAGGCTCCCTTACGATCGCCTTTATTCCGGTATTCACGGAGTATCTGAGCAAAAAATCCAAAGAAGAGGCCTTTGAAATGGCAAGGACGGTGCTGACTCTCCTTGCCCTCATTCTCGCACTGGTCACTTTGATGGGCGTTGTCTTTGCTCCCTGGCTTGTGAGGCTTCAGGCCTTTGGATTTGGGTCTTCCGGAGCAAAGTACGAACTGACTGTGCTGCTCACCCGCATCACGTTTCCGTATATTTTCCTTATCAGTATTGTGGCCTTTTTTATGGGCGTGCTCAATTCTCTGAGGCGTTTTGCGGCCCCTGCTGCTGCGCCCATTTTTCTGAATGTGGGTATCATCGGTGCTGCGTACCTGATTTCCCCATATTGTTCCGAGCCGGCCGTGGGGGTGGCCATAGGGGTGATATTAGGCGGTATTATTCAGGTGGGGCTACAGATCCCCTGGGTCTTGAAAGAAGGGATGCGTCTGTCCCCCCTTTGGCAGCCGGGGCATCCGGCTGTAAAAAGAATCGGGTTGCTTATGCTGCCCGCTGTTTTCGGCTCTGCAGTATACCAGTTGAACAGTTTCATCGGGACCCTGCTTGCTTCATTGCTTGCACAGGGAAGTGTTTCATCGCTTTATTTTGCGGATCGTCTTGTTCAACTTCCATTGGGTGTGTTTGCCATCGCAATCAGCACTGCCGTGCTTCCTTCGCTTTCACTCCAGGCAGCCAGGGAAGATCTCCATGAGTTTGGGAATACCGTGAACCACGCCCTGCGACTGGTTTTTTTTATCACCTTGCCGGCCACGGCCGGCTTGATAATCCTTGGCAGGCCGATTATCCAGGTTCTTTTTGAAAGGGGCGATTTTAGTCCCCTCTCAACGCAAATGACGAACCACGCCCTTTTTTACTTTGCCCTGGGTCTTTGGGCCTATTCAGGGATTAGGATATTGCTTCCCGCCTTTTACGCCCTTCAGGACACGAAAACACCGGTCAAAGTGGCTGTTGCAGCGCTTTTTGTAAACCTTATTGCAGCCGTATCCTTAATGGGTCCGTTGAGGCACGGCGGAATTGCACTTGCCCTTTCTTTATCCTCAACCCTCCAGTTTTGCCTTCTCCTCTTTTTGCTCAAGAAAAAGATCCGTCTGGCCAATCTGAAAAACGTCCTGAACGCATGCCTGAAAAGCGCCTTTGCATCTGTGGTAATGGGACTCGGGATTTATTATCTCCATTCCAGGTGGCTGGTTATTGATTCAAATGCCGGATTGCTGAGCATGACAATCAATCTGGCAGTGCTTGTTGTCGCAGGAATCATCCTATATTTTGGCAGTGCCCTGGCGCTTGGCTGCACGGAACTGGCATCGATCAAGGAGATGTTTTTCCCGTTTTTCAGAAAGATAAAATCCTTAAGCCGTTGAGATGCTGAAAGCCGGCGGCGGACACACACCCGGACTGATACAAAACACCCGTAACAGGTTAGCGCTTCATATAATCTAAATTGTTACAAACACCCACGAAAAACCCACGAAAAATGTTAAAAGCTCCAGGCAATAAAGAAAAATTCGGATGGTGCCTCTATGACTGGGCAAATTCGGCATTTGCCACTACCATCCTGGCGGCAATTCTGCCTGTCTATTTTGCAGAACAGATAGTCCCGAAACAGGGCGTGGACCTGGCGTTCATGGGTTTCACGGCGTGTCTAAGCGCCACAAGTCTCTGGGGGTATGCCAGCGGGTTGACGTCTCTTCTAGTCCTTTTTTCGGCTCCGGTGCTGGGCGGAATCGCTGATCAGGGCCGCAAAAAAAAATTGTTTCTAATGACATTCTGCTACATGGGGGCTTTCCTGACGGTTCTCTTGTTCTTCAGCGGTCCGGGCGATGTATTCTATATCCTCATTCTC
>JAFDJF010000621.1 GCA_019307645.1 Deltaproteobacteria bacterium | reverse complement strand
TGAATGAGATATCGATTTAGTATCACCTGTTTTTGCTGAACTGTGAGATATAGTGTTATCACCGGTCTGGAACAGAGCCAAAATCACCGTTTTAAATGAGGCCAGAACGATATTTGGGCATAAAATAGTGTAGCCCATACATCTGAAAAATGAGTTATACTTGGCCGGATCCCTGGCTCTTAATGTATTGATATTTTTCCAGATGTTTTTTTCTTGTTTTTGATCAGTTCCAGGGATTTTATCAGGATCGGCCTGGTTTCGCCGGGCCGGATAATATCATTAATATGCCGCAAGGACGCGGCCCTGATTGGATTTACGTAATTGTCATGATAGTATGGCAAAAACCGGACTCTTGCACTCCCCCTGTTGCACCTCAAGACCTGTCTATACAACACAGCTACCTACAAGTCTGCCGTCATACATAGCCCGCCAATACTTGATGGAATCCTCCTTATTCATGGGGCGGGGGTTGAAAGGGCGCGGAAATATTTCAATCATTTGAACAGCCATTTTTTCCACGTCATCCTCATTTATTCCGAAATCCTTAAGCGTGAGGGGCAAACCGATGTCTTTCATCAGACTGATTACCGCATGAACAGCCTTTTTGGCGGCGACTAATTGCGAATTAGTCAGGACAGGTTCACCCATAGCGTTGGCTATTTTGCTCAAACGATCTGTAATCGTTTGCAGGTTGTAGTCCATCAGGTACGGCAGGCCCAAGGCGCAACCCAGCCCATGAGGGGCTGGCTTATAGACAGGTATGACGAAGGAGACACTGTGGGCATACAGCCCGCCCCCCGCCATATTGAACCCCATCATTGCCATGGAGGAGCCTACAAGCATGTTATAGCGAGCCTCTAAATCCTCCCCGACGGCCACTGCCCGCCGCAGGCATTTAGCAATCCTGTCTATGGCAGAAAGGCACAGGGCTTCGCACATGGGAGTGTTGTTTACATTCATAATTCCCTCTACGGCGTGAGTTAAGGCGTCCATGCCGGTTGTGGCCGTAACACTTGGCGGCATGCTTACAGTCAGTATGGGATCGATGAGTGAAACGTTGGGCAACCAGTGAGGATCGGAAAAAAAGCGTTTTTCCTGACCGCAGGTAACTACAACGTAAGTGCTGACTTCGCTGCCCGTGCCGGATGTGGTAGGCAGCAGAATCAGAGGTAAACCACCGTTATTCGGTGTCGCCTTGCTATCCGCGTAACTGTGTGGAGGCAGATTATTGCCTAATGCTTGTGCGGCAAGCTTTGACATGTCCATTACACTGCCACCGCCTAACCCCACCATGACCGAAATATCTCTTTCTATATATTGTTCATATATGGCATCCGCAGTTTCAACATGTGGCTCGGGCTCCACATTGGTGAAGATCTCCACGGAAAATCCGGCCTCATCCAGAAAGGAAACCATAGTATCAACCGTTCCGATTTTACAGAGTACTTCATCGCTGACGACCAATGCCTTTTTTCCCTCAGTCAATTTTGAGGCACAGGTTCCGACCTGCTGTGAGACACCCAGGCCTATCTGAAATTGTTGAGGAGGCCTCAGACCCGATGTCCAGAGGTTCACCGGTTTTGCCAGATTCTGTGGAGCACGTTTCTGTAATTCGGCCATTCTTTTCCTATCCACTTTTATCCTCCTAACTTGGATAATTTCTTTTTGGCTTAGGTATGAAATTCCCCTTATTTCCCAGGACATGCCTACATCAGGCTTGGCACCCACTCGCTCAACCAGGGCACGAACAAGAACAGGGGCAGACTCAAAATAATTAGTGGAGATCTGCTCCGAAGCCGTGAACCAAATCAGATTGTCTCTTTCAGGTCCCTTATCAGCCGTTCGATCTCTTCCCTGGTCAGGTCGATTCGGACCTTTCCACCGCCGGGATGGGCGAAATCCACCGTGCATCCGCTGTCTTTCTTCCCCACAGACCATTTTTGACCTCGGGGGAATTTTACGGAGTCGTCCAGCTCATCGTCCGGGTTGAACTCCGCGATCTGGATGAGAACGCCGAAGGCGTGTTTGGGATGGATAAAGAGCTCTTTCCAGTCGTCCCTAATTTCATTATAGCCGAAATAGGGAATATTATTTTCTTCCAGCTTTTTCTTTGCTTCGCGAATATCGGGCGTTTCCAGGGTAATATGATGGACCCCTCCGTCCTTTTTGTCCTTCAGAAAACCATCGAGAAAGCTTCCCTCGCCGGTGGGGCATATCAATTCCAGCCGGGAAAGGTCGCCCATGGAAGTCTGCCGCCAAAAAAATTTCAAGCTTTCATCCGGCCCACCCTTTCCAGGGACGACCCCCAGGACGTTTTGAAAGAAGTCGAGGGCCTTTTCGTAATCCTTTACCGCGAGCGAGACGTGATCTATCCGTGAAATCATTGTCGTTTCCTATTTCAAATTTGCATAAAGTTTTTGCCGTCGGAAGATCTCCTCTTGTATGATGCTGTCAGTGCGTAAGTGAGCAGATCCGAAGCGCTCGGCTGGATAACTGTTCGTTCAAGCTCAATTTCTTCATATTACACTATCCTCCTCCAAAAAGAATTGCATAGTGATAGAATGAAAGTCAATAGCCCGCTCTGGAGACCCCATTGCCAAGGTCATTTCTATTCTTATTTTTTTCCGGTCTTTTGGACCTGGGCCTATTTTCAGGCTTTCTGGATGCTTTCCTTACCCTGTCAGCATCAGGAAGTTCGAGGCGGGAATAACAAAACAATTTCCAGGAAAGGCTTCGATTTTCTTGGTCTTGTGAACTATCTGGAACATGGGAATGTTCAACTTTTTACTGTAAAATCTTCCCGACTTGTTTATGCTTGACTCGCTTTCTTTCGCCTCGAAAAGGGCAACAGGCTCATTGTCTTTCACCAGGGCAAAATCAACCTCGCGTTTTTCCTTATCCCTTATGTAATAAACTTCAAAGTTTCCAAGTCCGATCTCTGTGAACCTAACTGCCATCCTGAGAAGATTCACGGCAAGAAAGTTCTCAAATCGAGATCCGGTATCAGAAAGCAACGACCATTCGAAAAAATACAACTTCTTTTCTTTTATAATTGACCGCTTAATGTTTCTATGCCAGGGCGCGATTGTAAATACCAGATACACAGCCTTCAATACTTCAATCCAATTCGTAATCGTTTTATGAGATACATTCAGGACATCCACCAGTGAAGGTATGCTCAGGTTAGATCCCACTTTCGTAGGCAGGATTTCCACCATCGTCTCAAGACCTCTTATATCCTGTATCCGTGAAAAATCCCGCACTTCTTCCTTTGTTAGGAGTGCTTTGTAATCATTTTGCCACCTCCGGTGAAATCTGTCCGAACCTTTTAAAAGCGGTTCCGGGAAACCGCCGAACTTCAGGAGTTGTTCAAGCCCCTCAATCGCAGCTCTTGAATCCGCTTCCCTTGCGAGTCGAATCAGGAACTTACCATCAGCAAAAGGGCGGTCATCCTCAATGATGTGAGAAAAATCCCCAACGACTTCGGGGAGTCCGAGTGGAAACATCCGGT
>JAFDJF010000620.1 GCA_019307645.1 Deltaproteobacteria bacterium | reverse complement strand
GTGTTTTTCCATAAACGGGCTCACCGCCTCTGCTCCCGATTCGTCAACACTGACCGCTAAGATTTCAAAACCTTCATCCTTGAGCTCTTGATAAAGCTTTTCCATAGACGGCATTTCTGCCACACAGGGGGCGCACCAGGTGGCCCATATGTTGAGGATGACTACCTTTCCCCTGTAATCAGTCAGGCTGGCCTTTTTGTGGTACCACTATCAAAGGTTTGTTTACCTGCAATGATATCCTTAATTTCACGCTCGCGGACAATCATATCCCCTTTGGATTTGGCCGTAATAACGCCCCGTGCTATGTCCCACTCTCCAAAAAAGGCGATGCCGTGAGGGGAAAAGTAATTCACCGTTAATGCCGTAATAACGGCAAACCCTATAATGATGAACAACTCCCTAGCGATAGTTTTGCGAGACATAAAGAGATTCTAAAATTTGGCGAATACTCCAGAGGGACAAAGAAACACCTCGTTTTAAATGTAATACCCAAATAGACAGGAGGTCGTAATTATTGGGTTTCATGCATTTACTCACCCTCAAGGAGTCTCAAATTCATCTTTCCGCGATTCCTGATATTGACTAGATATTTCTTTCCCCATCCCTTGACTTTTTGCATACTTTCCAGATTGAGGCGGGAACGGATATAATCGCAGTCTCTTTACCGGAAACTTATGTAAAGAGATGACTTTATCTAAATCAGCTATCTACCGGATAAATCTAAATTCACGCCAATAGATCCTTTTTCTTAACTTCAAACTCGTCTTTGTCGATTTCACCCCTGGCATAGCGTTCCTTTAGGATATCAAAGGGCAAATCAGCAGAACCGGATCCCTCTCTTCGTGATTGTCTTGAGACAAAAAGCCATCTGATAAGAAAAATAATTCCCACAACAATACCAATCCATAGAAGCATCATGGTGATGTGTCCGAACCAGGACATGCCATACATACACCCGTACATATCCGGGGTCCCTCCTCCAGACAACTTCTGCCTGAGCGAGGAGTTCATCGCTCAGGATGATGACAAGCAGAAAGGCAAGAGAATTTATGAGGGCAGCAGGTGATGGTTTATAGGGGCTAATAATGGTCCTCATTTCTTTATTGCCAGAGGCGCCTCTCGTGCTTCAAATTCATAAGCCTCCACCGGTTTCTAATAAACTGACCGAATCAAGTCCGAATAATTATTTACGACAATTCTGTCTACTAAGGAATCTTCTTTCTATGTCGCGATCTCATCCCAAGGTGTTCCCTTTGTCTTTCATTTTACCTAGCCTCAGATTTGGATTCTTGGTAGACTTCGGGCGATTTTCCCACATCCGGTTTCGTTATGGCGACCAAAAGTAAGAATCCAGGCTAATTCAAAACGGCTCTTTTTCCCCTTCTAATTATTACCGCCACGAAATTTTCCCCGGATGCGAATCGAAATCTCAGGTTTTTCGGGATAATTTGTTTTCAGTCTTAAAAAGCCAAGATACGTTTCAGCCGAATCGGAAATATTGGTAAAACTCACCCGGTATTCCTTCTCCGGTATAACCTCTTCAATGCGATAGATTGCCTTTGCATCCAAATTAAAGCTGGCGGCTTCAAGAGCCAGTGGTTTGTCTTTCTGGGCCTTGATTTCAACGGCCTTGGTCACTTTATCCCCCGGCAATCCTTCGAGCCGTACATATCGGGTTGAGACAAAGATGGGGACCTTGACAAAAGCCTTGATGCTCAGGGTGGACACAGGATTTTTGGGGTCATTGGTATAGACCCTAGCGGTCTTGGTGACTTCGCTCCGATAACCCCTGGTATTGACCTTCAATGTAACCTTTCCCTCCCCTCCGGGGGGGATGACCTTGTCATAGTCAGCTACTGCGCACCCTCACCCGGGTTTTACCTTGATAATCTGGAGGGGCTCCCGTCCCTTGTTCAGGATCGTAAAGGTGTGCTCTATATCCTGGCCTTGCTCCACCAGATCGGAGCGAAAAGTCTTCTCTGGGATCACGATCTGAGGGGACCCAGCATCCTGTCCCCATGAAAGTGTGATAAATCCGCAGGTGGACAACACTATCAACTGTATTCCAAGCCATACGATCTTGGTCTGCAGTGTTAGTTGAAGGGAAGAATAAGACCACATTCGTTTTTTCATTGTTAGAATTTCCTTTGTAATTTGAAAATTTAATTTTTTTATAAATACAAAAGTTAGAGATAAACGGCCTTCAGCATATAGAAATTACCAGGAAACAATTTGCTTACAGGCCTCCATGTATATGAACTGAAATATTCCTGGCATAGTTGGCCTTTATTAGAGGTCCGTAGTGATAATTTTGTGTCAGGTCTATTACGATTCTTCCCCCTAGGGACTCCATGTTATCAATCTCACGAAAAAATACCATTTTACCCCTTCTCCCCACACAATGAGGGGAAATATGTAAAGCAGGAAGCGGTAGCCAAGGAAAATCATGTCCTTATCTCCTGAACCATGAACACCAGGTAGGAGATGGCAAAACAAATCAAAGTGATGGCAATCATGGCCACAATATGGGGAAACACAACCAGAAAGCTCTGGCCAAGGGACAGTGGG
>JAFDJF010000619.1 GCA_019307645.1 Deltaproteobacteria bacterium | reverse complement strand
AATTTTAGCAGGAAAACATATGAAATTTCAAAAGATAGGCATTGCTTTGCTGGTTATTATTATCCTTGGCACCGCAATCTTTGCGCACATCCTGATCCGGCAAGAAGAAAAGGCTAACATAAAAGATATACAGAACAAAGGAAACCAAATCGTCAGCCTTATCGCGCTACATTCCATTCGGGAGTTTGAGGGTGACAGGGGCGATTTCTTTCTGAGAACCATGATGGAGTCAGCTTTCGATCAAGGTCTGGTTTATTGTTTCATAAATGATCGGACCGGCAAACAACTAATTTCTTTAGACTCCGGGAAGTTAGGGCCTGAAATCCCAGATCACATCCAAATTAAGTCTCTCGCAGCCATGGGGCTTACCCATCAGTTTTTTAAAGATGGTGGATCGCAAGATACCATCTATGAATTTGCCAAACCTGTCTTTGAAAAAGGGGAAAAAACCGGCACTGTGCGAATAGGACTCAAACCACCTTTAATATCGATCCTTTCAATGGAACATATCAGCCTTTTGGGAATGCTCTCATTCTTTATCATTTCTGCCGTCATCATCGTTTATTATGGTTTCGTCCAAGGCCTTAAGAGGCTGGCACAGTTGCAGGGCAATATTCTAAAAACAAGCAGCGGTTCAGCGGCAATTTCCAACACTTCCGTAAAGGGGCTGGAACTTGCTCGATTTATAGAGAATTTTCAGCAATCTTTCATTAAATTAAAGGACCGATTGGAAAAAATAGAAACAAACAACGAAGAATTGGCCGCCAGGTTCGGGGTTCTCAAGTTTGAAAAAAGTCAAATCACAAATATTCTAAATTCAGTTAACTTTGGCATTATCGTCACTGATATTCAGGACAATGTGGGGCATATCAACGACTACATGCTAAATCTGCTTGCCAAAACCTTACCGGATGTAATTGATTGTCCCTTGGGGGAAGTTTTGCAACACGAAGAAATCATATCATTTGTCTCACAAAAGGAGATGTTTGAACAACCCCAAACCATCAGCCATCTCGACACAACATTTCCCGAGCTTGTCCCCGGGGAAACATTTAGGATTGTTTGTTCCTATCTTATGGATGGCAAAAAAGAGTTGATCGGAAAAATGATTATGTTCAACAGGGTAACCAGAGAAATAGCGGCCGAGAAGGCGACCCGGGATTTTACCTCTCACCTGGCCCATGAGCTGATAACGCCATTAACAACTATTAAATCCTATAGCGAAATGTTACTAGACGGTGAAATAGAAGACATGGAAACCCAAAAAGAATTTTATAATACCATCAACGCTGAAACCGACCGCTTAACACGCCTTATCAAGGATCTTCTTAATATTTCTCAAATCGAGATGGGCAGCCTGACCTTGAATAAAAGTCTTGTGAAATCCGACTGGCTTTTGGAGGACGGTATCGCAGCTGTGGAAGGAGCTGCCCTTAAAAAAAATATTTCCATCATAAGACATCTGCCGGACAATTTCCCATCCCTGATCGGTGATAAAGATCAACTAAAAGGAGCCATCATTAATATCCTGGGCAATGCCGTGAAGTACACACCTGAAAACGGTAAGATCCAGTTTGAATTAAGCGAACACGACAACATGGTGATCTTTGAAATCAAAGACAGCGGCTACGGAATATCAGAGGAAGACTGCGTTCACATATTTGATAAGTTCTATCGTTCCAGCAACGCGCAAATTGCCGAGCAGCAGGGCACCGGATTGGGCTTGGCCATAACCTCGGAAATTATCGGCCTTCACAACGGGGAGATTGAGGTGCAAAGCGAGCTTGGCAAAGGGACCTGTTTTACAGTGCAAATACCAAAAGAGGAATACTACCTTGGAAAATGATAAAAAGGTTCTGGTCATTGACGACGAGGCCTATATCAGGCGTGTGCTTGAAGTTAAATTGAAAAAATACGGATACCAGGTAATGCTGGCTAAGAATGGGCAAGAGGGATTCGATATGATTCAGCAACAGCAGCCCGAAATTGTTATCTCAGATATCAATATGCCCGTAATGGACGGCAAAACCTTGTGTGAAAAAACGAATGGCCTGAAACAAAAACGGCCCTTTCTCACTATCATAATAACGGCCCGGATAATGCCTGAGGATAGGGAATGGGTGGTTAAAATGCATGATACACTCTTTATGGAAAAACCCTTCAGTCCCGCGCGGATAGCGGAATGCATCAAGCAATACCTTGAAGATAAAAGATGATAGACTTTATACCATTAAAAGACTTTCTCGCAAGTATGGCCCCTGTTAGTCAAACTAACTATCAGATCTGGGGTAGCAACGGAGAGATGGTTTTTTCCACAGGGGGCGTCATGCCGGATAAACCCCTTGTAGAAGAATTTCAGCACTTGACCAGTAAGGTCATAGAGCAAAAAGCTTTTCGATATACCTCCCGTGACGGCTGCGATTTCCTGTGCGGTATTCCCATAAAAAACGGTCAAGGAATATTTGGCGCACTGCTCGCCTTTGGCCGAATTCCAGACGAATTCCAGACAGATCTTCCCTGTATGATGCCGGGCAGGATGCCAAGGTATCTCACACCCGGGAAATGGAAAACTTTCTCGGCCATCTGATATCGCTCCTTGAAGATAATTTGAATGCCAAAGAAGAAATAGAAGAAATGGCAGAAGTGCTGTCCCAGAGTTTTGATGAGCTTGAATTATATTCCAGGATTGGAACTGAAATTAAAACATCGCGGTTCTCTGACGCCGTTTTAAAAGATCTTATTAAAGAACTCTTGAAAACCATGGGAGCTGATTTTGCCTTTGCCAGGTTTTCAGACCTTCAGGAATCCAACGTGCGGATCAGCAAAAAAGATCTTCACAGTTGGATTCCTGATGTAAACGCATTTGAAGACCGCCTTTTAAGCCTTATCCCCCCCAACGCCCGTTCTCTGGCTGATGATTACTTTGTTGTTAACGATTCAAGGACAAGCCCGGGATACACGGACCTGGTTTCCGGCCACTATCGTTTCCTTGGAGCGAGGGTGCGGTATAAAGATAAAATTTACGGATGGCTGGGGCTTGTTTCCTTCGATCTTAGTAAAATTTTTAAGCGGGGCGAACTGAAGATTCTCGCTTCCATGGCTGATCAGACGGCCATCGTTATTGCCAACACAGAGCTGTACCAGGATTTAAAACGCCTGATCACAACCGCGGACGCATCCCGCAGTACCTTGAAAAATTTCGGTAATGACTTTGACAATGAGATTGAGGTTACAAGTAGAGACAAAGTGCAAGTGCTGGCCGAAGCCTTCAAGGAGATGAACCGAAAAGTCAAGGAAGGGCAGGCTCTGCTGGCAAAGACCGCCAAAATGGGTGTAATCGGACAGATGGCGTCCGGCTTTATCCATGAAATAAATCAGCCTCTGGCAGCCATTTATTCGCTCATCCAGTTATCTCTTATGGATGAACCGTCCGGTAAGGGCAGAGACAATCTGGAAACCATGATGAAGGCAATCGAGAGGCTCAATGGAATTGTTGTGAGGTTCAGGACATTCTCCGGTTACTCTGAAATAAAAGAAATGGTACAGGTCTCCATTACCCAGGTAATCCACGAGGTCCAAAGCCTCATAAGTCATCAGCTCAGGATGGGAGGCATCCGGTGTGATGTGGAAAAGACGGGACATATACCGACAATTTTGGGTGACGCAAACAGTCTGCAGCAAGTATTTCTCAATTTGATCATTAACGCCGCGGATGCTTTTGAAGACTATAAAAAGGATCAGCCGCTAATAAAGGTTCTAATTTACTCAGCCGGAAACAGCGTATGCGTGGAGATTGCGGACAACGGGCCCGGAATCCCAAAGGAAATTCAAAATCAGATTTTTGATCCGTTTTTTTCAACCAAACTCGCAGACAAAGGCACCGGATTGGGTTTGGCCATAAGTTCGGAAATTATCGGCCTTCACGGCGGCGAGATTAAGGTGCAAAGCGAGCTTGGAAAAGGAACCTGTTTTACAGTAAAAATGCCAAAGCAGTAGTGCTACCTTGGAAATCAAAGATGATAGACCTAATACCATTAAAAGACTTTCTCGCAAGTATGGCCCCTGTTAGTCGAACTAACTATCAGATCTGGGGCAGCAACGGGGAGATGGTTTTTTCCACAAGGGGCGTCATGCCGGATAAACCCCCTGTAGAAGAATTTCAGCACTTGACCAGTAACATCATAGAACAAAAAGCTTTTCGATATACCTCCCGTGACGGCGGCGATTTCCTGTGCGGTATTCCCATAAAAAACGGTCAAGGAGTATTTGGCGCACTGCTCGCCTTTGGCCGAATTCCAGACAGATCTTCCCTGTATGATGCCGGGCAGGATGCCAAGGTATCTCACACCCGGGAAATGGAAAACTTTCTCGGCCATC
>JAFDJF010000097.1 GCA_019307645.1 Deltaproteobacteria bacterium | reverse complement strand
TACCATTTTCAGATCACGAACCCTTTGCCGCATGGCGGGCGGCAATCCAGCCCCAGGCAATACCGCGCATGTTCGCAATACCGCTCTGATATCCTGCCCCTGTATCAACATTGGCCGTAGAGTTACCCACAGCATACAGCCCCTTAATAGGCTTTCCACGCACATGCATCACCTGCCCGTTTTGGTTTATCTTCAAGCCACAGGCATTCACACCGGAGTTTGTGGGTGTAAGCCGAAGTCCCCGGTAAGGTGGCTTGGTAAGCGGGCCCATGTTGGGATTTTTGTAACTTGGGTCACCAAACATCATATTGGCCCAGACGCATGTGCCCTTGCTAAAGTCCTCATCCACCCCTTTCTCACAAAATTTGTTGTAACGCTCAATTGTGGCTTCCAGCTTGTCCCCATCAATTCCCAACTTTTCAGCAAGCGCGCGAGGAGTTTCCCCTGATGCTGCGAACTCTTCCGGGATGTTGTCCCCCGGCATATAAGCCCCCAGCGGATATTTTTCTGCAAATTGCTGATCAAAAATCATAAAGGGTGGAAAGTTGGGCTGTGAGTTGGAAAAGCCGACCCATTTCCTGATCCTTGCCAGATAGTCCTTGTAAAACGACTCGTCACAGAAACGGTTGCCGGCCCGGTTTACCCAGATGGCGTGAGGACAGCCCCCCTCATTTAGTGCACGATACATGGGTTTTCCATCAGGATGCAGCTCTCCGGGTATATTGCCACCCATAAAGACACTCAGGTTGTTGGCAGGCACCCTTGCAAAAGCCGCCCCGACTTCACCGCCCAGGAGGATGTTGTCCCCCTCCACAGTGGGCATGGTGGTTGATTCCCATTCGGGAAGGTCCTCATAATACCTGGCCAACTCCAGGTTGTGATCATAGCCCGATATTCCCAGAACGACACCGTCCTGAGCGCGAACGAAAAAATCCATTCCTTCATGTTCGGCCCGTACGCCGATCACGGCACCATCTTCTTCAATCAGCTCACAAACCCCGGTTTCAAGGTACGCAGGGATGCCCCGGTCAACCATTGCAGCCTTTACCATATACGCCATCATGCCGGCGCCAAATCCTCGCAGGTCAGCCTCTGTATTTTTGGCCATGGTTTCAAAATCCCAGGACAAAACTCCGCAAAGTCCACCCCACCCAAAAAGCTCCACATGGGATATGCCGGGGGGAAAACTCTGGGTTCTGTAGGTCTTCTCCTGCCATTCACCCAGCTCCGGACCCGGGAACATTTCCACTTCCAGGTAGCGGCCCTGTAACACCGTCCCAGGCCCATCAGGATAATAGTAGTCCGGAAAGTTCTTGATGTACCGCCATTTCACCCCGGCTTCCTTCTCGAGGTATTCAAGCGCCAGAGGAGCCGCCTCAAGCATGCAACCCAGCATTTTGGGATCATTGTAGCCTGCGGAAAGAAAATCCAGATACTTCCGTCCCTCTTCAGATGAATCGGGAATTCCCGCCTCTCTCATCTTGTGATTATTGGGAAGAAAGACTTCTCCCGCTGAATATGATGAGACACCTCCTAAATTGGGCGCCTTTTCCAGCACAACGACCTTTTTACCCAGATCATGAGCAACTATTGAGGATGTTATTGAGCCGCAACCGGATCCCACAGCGATGAAATCAACTTCCAAATCCCATTTCTCAGGCTTTTTACTCATTTTTTAACTCCTTTCTCTAACGCCTGTCCTTTGCCATTGTAAATGAGAAAGTGCCAAAACCGGCCTGTTACTGACAAAAAACATTAAATGATCAGTGTCCGTTAACATGCTTCCATCCCAAATAATAAGGCTATGCTTCCTGCTTAGCAATATCTAAATAATACGGTTATTATATGTAGGAACTTTCGTCAGTAGAATCGGATATCAGATGGGTCCTGAGGTTAATTTTTCGGTTCTTTATCCCCAGCTTTCTTCGAATACTGTCCCGGTGAGAATTGACTGTACTTATAGCAAGATTCATTATCTCTGCGATTTCTTTTGTGCTCCTGCCCTGTTTTACAAGGTTGGCCACATGAATTTCTGTAGGCGTGAGTTTGTGAAGTTTGTATGAACTCAAGGACATAAAAGGTGACACGATGTCATTAAGATTTGATTCTATAATATTCAAGTACGTCTTCTGTCTGTGATCCATGTTGCTCATTTTCAGTTTTTCCAGATAAGGGAAGATCAAATCCTTCACACTGAACAGCACTTTCTCTTCAAGCACTGTCTTGTCTTCATCCCTTTTTTTCAATAACACCTTTAACGCTGTATTCATCTCTTCAAGATCAAGAGTTTTGATCTCTAATTCCTTTTTGCGTTCACTCAACTCTTCCTCTGCCCACCTCCTCTCAGTGATATCCAGGAGAAAAACAGCTACACCATCCACATTGCCTTTTTCATCAAACTTGGGATAAATATTTTGATCCAGGATCACTCCCTGGTCTTCGTCCTCATTTCGTACAGGTTCCCCGGTTTTTATTACCTTATCAATTGCTGCTTTTCTCGATTTGGCAAGCTCAGGTGTGAAATAGTCATAAGCACATGTGCCTACAAGGCCATCTACCGTCTTTCCAAGTTTTTCGGCGCCTGCTTTGTTTATGGCAAGCATAATACCATCAACATCCATGAGTACGGCCATATCGGTGGTTGCATTCAGGAGCGCCCGGGCCTTTTCCTCACTCTCACGCAGGGCCCTCTCTATACGTGTTCGATCAGTGATATCCTGTATGAAAATAATCTGCTCTTCGGGTCTGCCGTCTTTGCTTCGCAATTGAAACGAGCCAATTTGTACATCTAATGTCTCCCCGCCCCGTGTCAAACATTTAGTCTCCAATAGATGAATATCTTTATGGGCAGGAATAAAATCCAAATGTTTTCCAATCAATTCATTTCTAGACCAACCGAATGTTCTTTCAAAAACCGGATTAACATATGTGGTTAGCCCCTCCTGGTTCAGGATTGCTATGGAGTATGGTGATGTTTCCAGCAGTGAATGATGGAACTCTCCAAACCCGCTAAGCGCCTCTTTTTTGCCTCTGAGTTCCTGTACTTCTTTTTCAAGCACACTTACCTTATGTTCTAATTCTTCAGAAGTCAGTTTCGGGGCCATGCAATATTCTCCAATTGGGGTCAAAATAGCTCACGGGAAATTCTGCAAAAGGCTATGATTTCTTCCATACTACTTCTTTTCCCTAAGCCATCAAATGCCCCCCATCGACAACGACCATTTCTCCACACATGTAGTCTGAAGCCCCGCTGGCCAGGAAGAGCACGACTTTGGCTATATCGTCAGCCCCCCCGGTACGGCCCACGGGAACACGTTTGAGAAAATCCTCAATGATTTGCTCGCTGGTTATGCCTGTCATATCTGTAATGGTTTTCCTGATGCCACTCGTACCCGGTGTCATGATACCCCCTGGTGCAACCGCATTGACCAAAATATTCATAGGAGCCAGCTCCAGGGCCATTGCCTTGGTAAGCATCAGGACACCACCCTTAGAGGCATTGTAGTGTGCAATCATCCCGGTGGGTCGTAAAGCATCAATTGAGCAGACATTAATGATCTTCCCCCCGCGCTTTGCCTCAACCATCGCTTGAGCCACAGCTTGAGAATAGAAAAAGACGCCCTTGAGATTGACGTCCATCACTTTGTCCCACAATGCCTCAGTGGTCGATAAAAATGGGGAAGCAGGGTAAATGCCCGCATTGTTCACAAGGATGTCTATATTTCCAAAGGCATCCAATGCGGCTTTGACAACCTTTTTGGCATCGGCTGTATTGCCTGCATCGGCTTGAATCGCTTCCACCTTGCCGCCTTCCGCCCTGATCTCCTCCGCTGTCTGGTTTGCTGCATCCATATTGATGTCTGTGAGCATTACGCTGGCGCCTGCGTCCGTCAACCATGAGACAATGGCCTTGCCAATACCTATGGCGCCACCCGTTACAATGATGCTTTTCCCTGAAAGATCAAAGAGTTGTTCAACTTTCTGTTTTGACATGTTTGCATCCTCCTTGGTTAGATTTGCCATCCGGTTACAAATCCCTCGTGAATCGCTTCGCCTATTCTTCGAGGGCTCACGCAATCCCCTATCTCGTAAAGTTCCAAAACTTTATCCCTTAGATCATTGGCCAGCCTGCTTTCGGATTTCGCTCCCAGAGCAACAACCACCGTGTCCGCCTTCAGGATTTGATCCTTTTTCTCCTTGTCAGTTGTCACCAGACCTTGTTCAGTAAACTCTCTGATGGTCATGTGGGACAGCATATTCACCCCGTTTTCAGAAAGCTTCTCCAATAAAGCGATTCGGCTAATAAAATTCAGATCTCTCGCAATTTCCGGAAGCATCTCAACGATGGTCACGGTCTTTCCTTCCTGGGCAAGATAAAGTGCGGCATCACAACCCGTCATTCCTCCGCCTGCTACAATGACTGTATCGCCTACCTTTTTTTCCCCAAGATGGAGATCAACCACGGTGAGGTTCTTCTCATTTTTAATGCCTGGAATATCAGGCAACAAGGGGCTTGCTCCAGCGGCCACCACAACCACCTCCGGCGCTACTTGAGCAATCAGCTGAGGATCGACCTCCTTTCCTGTTTCCACCTTTACGCCCAATTTTTCGAGCTGAAATGAAAGGTAGTCCACTAGATTTTTCAAAGAGCGCTTAAAAACAGGGACCGATGCAGCGTTGAGCTGGCCTCCCAGTTCGTTTTTCCTTTCAAAGAGGGATACATCATGTCCCCTTAAGGCTGCCACCCTGGCGGCCTCCATCCCGGCAGGACCGCCACCGACGACCATAACCTTTTTTTGTTTTTCCGCTCGCCGGATTTCATAATACCGTTCTTTTCCGGCCATCGGGTTGACGGAACAGGACATGGACTTACCGCCCCACAGCCGGCCCAGGCAGAACTCATTGCATATGATGCAGGGTCGTATTTCTTTTGCCCTGCCCTGCCTGGCTTTGTTGGGCCAGTCAGGATCGGCAATAAGCTGCCTTCCAATGCAGATAAAGTCTGCTTTTCCTTGTTCGAGAGCTTCCTGTGCAAGTTCAGGACGGTTAATCATTCCCACTGTAATTACGGGAATGTCTACCACGTCTTTAACGGCCGCAGCGAGGTCAATAAGACAGCCCTGGGGTTCGTAATTTGTCGGGAACATCCATTGGAAGGCATCATAGCCTCCAGCATCGATGTGAAGGACGTCGATTCCCGCAGTTTCCACACATCGGGCGATCTCCAGAGATTCCTCCAGCTCCCGGCCGCCATCAAACCTGTGCTCGGCCACAAAGCGGAAACACAAAGGGAAATCCGGTCCCACCCTGGCCCTTGTCTCGCTTATCAGCTCCAACGCAAACTTGAGCCTTCCATCAAGGTCACCACCGTATTCATCGGTACGCTTGTTCCAGAGGGACGACATAAACTGGTCAATAAGATAGCCACAGTGGGCGTGGAACTCAATCATGTCAAAACCGGCTACCGCGGCCAGTTGAGCACTACGCGCAAAGGCCTGAACGAGCCCATTAATTTCTTCTAATGTCAACTCGCGGCATAAAATATTCGGGTTAAAAACAGACGGTACCGGTGAGGCTGAAATCGGGGGAACTCTCTTCGTAACCGTGAGCATGTTTCGGCCCACTGCCGGGCCCAGCTGCAGGCATATTTTTGCTCCAAAATCGTGCACAGCATCCACCAGCTCACTGGCACTCGGGATCAGGGTATGGGAATCGAACACGCCGATAACGCGCTCCGGATCAGGTTCAATGACCCTTTCAGGCTTCACCAGATTGGTCATGATGATGCCTGCGCCCCCCCGGGCCCGCGCAGCAAAATAGTCGATGGCCCGCTGGGTAAAACGGCCGTCCGGTTCAGAAAGTCCCACAGCCATTGGCGCCATGATAATCCGGTTCTTGACTTCCAATTTTCCAATTTGTCCCGGTTGAAACAAGTTGGGGAAGTTTGGCGCCTTCATTATTTAGTTCTCCTTTCTCAACCCTAACCTCTGCTTTTCTCTATTTCTTCTTTAATGCTGTTGCCCATGTTCGCTGCGACCGGCTTGAGCATTGGCTTCATCAACACATTGGCCACCGGCCCGATCAGGCCGCCTGCTTTGATTGTAAATTCAAAAAACAGCTCAGTGGTGTCAGCTGACTTAGCAGTGGGGATAAACGTGCCTCCCCCGTTTACACGTTCAGTGATTCCTTCGATTTCAAAGGCAATTTTCTCAAAATCGACCCATTCGGTGATCGTAATCTTGATCTGCACCACACGGGACAGGACGCCCAGATCGCCTTTTAATGTCCATATAGATTCAGTGTCGCTTATTTCTTCGTGTTTCTGATAACCTTCGAGATAAGGAGCCCAATTGCTCATTGTCTCCAGGTATTTCCAAACAACTTCCATGGGCGCGTTTACAAGCGCTGTATGTTCTACTGATGGCATTGTAATTCCTCCTTATTTTCCAGTAGCTGCGTGACGACCGGCCAGGTAACCAAAGACCATGGCAGGGCCTATTGTCCCGCCCCCACCCCAATAGCTGGGCCCGCTCACCCCGGCTGCCACATTTCCGGCCGCATAAAGCCCGGGAATCGGCTCCCCGGACACATGTATGACCTGGGCGTTTGCATTGGTCACGGGTCCGCCTTTGGTGCCAATGGATCCGCAGTAAACCGGCAGGGCATAGAAAGGGGCTTTTTCGATGGTCCCCAGATTGGGGTTGGGCTTATGGTTGGGATCTCCGTAGCAATTATCATAAGCACTTTTCCCTCTGTCAAAATCAGGGTCCACACCTTTGAGCGCATGCTCGTTAAAATTTTCCACCGTGGCAGCAAGACCCTCGGAATCGATGCCCAGATTCGCTGCCAGACCCTCCAGGGTGTCGGCACGTTCCACGTACTCGGGAACCGGATCACCCGGCATAATCATCATGCAGGCAAATGAATTAAAATACTGCTGGTCCAGGATAAGCCATGCAGGCAGATTTGCGTATGCACAGGTATTCGGGTCCAGTATCCAGAACGGCTTTGACATATCATTGTAATTGGCCGCCTCGTTAACAAATCGTTTACCTTTTTTGTTGACAATAATCGAGTGGGGAAGGCTCCGTTCCGCGTAGCAGCACTGGTTCATTGGTCTGCCGTCGTATTCTACACCCGGAGCAAACAGTGAAGGAAACCCCCAGTTCTCGCACATATTGCCCAGATCCGCGCCAACAGCCATGGCCATTTTAAGCCCGTCACCTGTATTATGGGGCGGGCTGAGAGGATGGGTAATCTCCCCGGGCAGAAACCTTGCTTTTAACTCATCATTCCACTCAAAACCTCCGCTGGCCAGGATTACCCCTTTGGCAGCCGCCGATCACACGGCCTTCTTCCATAACCAGTTCTTTTGCGCGGGTTTTTAAGATGACTTCGGCGCCCCGGTCCAGACACCCCTTGTATAAGGAGCCTATGAGCGCTTCACCTAAGCCGGCCAGGCCTTCTTTTATCCGCTCCGTGATCAGATCAAAAGGCAGTTGAAAGGGCTTGCCCAGGGTCTCCCATTCCAGCATCTCCCCTAGAGTGACGGGTACTCCCGTAAATGGGTTGAGCCGGAGGTTTGACTGAGCTTCTCCCAGTTCGTTTTTGTCAAAAAGGAGCGGTGACAGCGTACGCGGCGACTCCTTTGGATGGCCTCCCTCGAGCTCTGGATGATAGTCAGGCATTGCCGGACACTCCATCCTGAGCGGTGTATTTTCTTCCAGATATTTGACCATCTCGGGAGCCGTATCCACGTATGACTCTACAAATGCATCTTCGACACGGCCGCTTATGAGTGTCTTGCAGTACTTGAGCGCGTCCTCCCTCGAATCACCCCAGCCGTTCTCCGCCATATGGTGGTTATTTGGAATCCAAAGCCCGCCGCCGGACACAGCGGTCGTCCCTCCTACCTTGTCAGATTTCTCAATCACGACAACGTTTGCGCCGTTGTCACGGGCAAGGACCGCCGCGGTTAATCCGGCACCACCGGTACCCACAACAAGAACATCTGTTTCCAAATCCCAATTTTCTGGTTTTAATGTCATTTTATTTCCCCCTTTATAGAGCGTAAATCCCATCATACCAGATCAGCCATGAAAATCACATAAAATGTCTGCGCTTTCAGCGCGCTCAATAATCCCGCCTATAAGGCGGGAATCACTTTAGGCACTTTAGTTCACTTTAGATCATTAATAGGCCCTATCACCCACGGCATGGTGCGCTGAAACCCAACCCCAGGCAATACCCCGAAGATTGGCGATACCACTTTGATATCCTGTCCCAGTATCAATATGAGCTGCTGAGTTTCCTGCTGCATACAGGCCCTTAATTGGCTCGCCGCGAACGCTTATCACCTGGGCGTTTTTGTTTATTTTCAGCCCGGCCGCGTTGACACCCGAGTTCGTGGCCGTAAGCTTCAGTCCGTAAAAGGGCGGCTTTTCCAGCTTACCCATGTTGGGATTGGGATAGTTCCTGTCACCCAAGAACCTGTTGGCCCAGGGATACTCGCCCCGACCGAAATCCTCATCCTTGCCTTGTTCCGCAAACTTGTTAAACCGAGCAATGGTGGCTTCAAGGTTTTCCGCGTCAATGCCAAGCTTCTCAGCCAGTTCCCTGACGGTGTCTGCCCTGGGAACCACATCTTCAGGAATCGGGTGCCCGGGCAGGTAAGGTCCGAGCAGATAGTTATCACAGTAGTTCTGATCAAAAATCATAAATGGCGGATAATTGGGTTGGGTGTTTGTCAGACCATCATATATCCTGATTTTCGATAAATAATCTTTGTAAAAGCTTTCATCACAGAAACGATTTCCGGCACGATTGACCCAGATTGTGTGAGGAAAAGCGCCTTCCGGCGCGCCTCTGTAAAGCTGTGTATTGAAATGTTCCTCTCCGGGAATATGATAACCCAGGAAATGTGCCTGATTGTAGGGAGGAACTGCCGCAATCTGAGCACCCACCTCCCCTCCCAGGATTATGTTGTCACCGGTAACAAAAGGCTGACACATGGACTTCCATTCAGGGACCCCCTCAAAGTAACGGGCCATCTCTTCGTTGAAGTCGTACCCCCCTATGGCCAGCAAAACGCCGCTTGAAGCCCGCACAAAAAAATCCCTACCCTCACGCTCAGCCCGCACACCAATCACCTCACCGTCTGCTGCCACCAGCTCCATTACCGGTGTTTCCACATACGCAGGAATACCCCGATCCACCATGGCCGCCTTTATCATGTAACCCATCAGGCCCGGGCCGAGTCCGCGCAGATCCTCTTCCATTCCCTTTGCGATCTTTTTAAAATCCCAATCCTTGACGCAACACATACCGCCCCACGCAGTCAGGTCATCAAATGTGATCCCACTGGTTTGAAACGGGGTCATGGCGTAAGTCTTGTCCTGCCACTCACCCAGGTCGGAACCCTTGAAGAGATCTACTTCCAGGTAGCGGCCTTCGGCAACCGTACCGGGTGCCTTCGGATAGTAGTAGTCCGGAAAATCCTTTATAGCAATCCACCTTACACCGCATCGTTCCTCCAGGTAAGGAACTGCTTCATATGAAGCTTTGAGCATCACATCCAACATCTCCGGATCATTGTAACCGCCGGACAGAAAGTCCTGATAGGCCCTCCCGGCTTCATAGGAGTCCGGCATGCCCTGCCTCTGCATGACATGATTGTTTGCCAGGAAGATTTCACCCCCTGAATATGCCGTCACACCGCCCAGCTTGGGTGCCTTCTCCAATACTACAGCCTTTTTACCCAGATCATGGGCTGCAATGGCGGCGGTAATCGCACCACCTCCGGATCCGACGGCAACAAAGTCTACTTCAAGATCCCATTTTTCTGGTTTTAAAG
>JAFDJF010000096.1 GCA_019307645.1 Deltaproteobacteria bacterium | reverse complement strand
AACCGTGCTTCATGCGACAGAAATGCGTGCCGTTGAAAGGCTCCGCGAACTGCGTACCCAGATTGCCAAAAAGGAAAAGCTACCTGCTTACTGTATTTTTCAGGACCGCACCTTGAGGGCTATGGCAAGAGCACTTCCCTCTAGCCCGGAAGAACTTTTGCACATCGTGGGCGTAGGAGAGGTCACCCTTAGGAAATACGGGCGGGCGGTTTTGGGGTTATTGAATCAGATTAGACAAGAAGGGTTGCATTAATCATTTGTTGCGAAATATATTTGATGGTTTCGTAAAAAGTCTGGAATCTCTTTGAAGCGTCATTCCGGAGAAAGCCGGAATCCAGTGATTTCAATATGTTCTGGATGCCGGATCAGGTCCGGCATGACGATTTCGGACTTTTTACGAGACCCTCATATTGGGTCCTAACCAAAAAGAGATCCTAATCTGGGCTGGCATTTGGCAATTAATTCAGTTAAAATATGTAGTTCGAAATATAGAAAAGAAATAGGGAAAACTGACTGCTGAATGGTTACATGACAAAGGCGCTGTAAGCGATCCAGAGATCAGATGTACACTGACGAGTCACAAACCACCCATGACCAGTGAAGGCGAAAACAGTTTCTTGCGAATACAGGATCTGGTAGAGATCCCGGAGATAAGGACGGTCATCCAGTTGGAAGACCTCAAAGACCCCGGGCTCCGCAGGATGATCGTTGAGACCTTTGTGCTCACGGCAGAGATTCTGGACAACCTGAAGGTGGTTTTTACCAGTCTCACCGGACACGAAGGCAGGGGTATTTTCCTTAAAGGCCATTTCGGCTCAGGCAAATCACACTTCCTGAGCATGCTCAGTCAGCTGCTGAAATACCCGAACTCCTGGAAAACGATTGTTTCCCAGTCCCCGGAACTTAAGGATTTCGAGGCAGAAATTGCAACCCGTCAATTCCTCGTTGTAGAGATATCCCTTGTTCAGCACAGGGGTTCCGAATTTCTGGAAGATATTGTGTTACGGGCCGTTTTCAGGGCGCTTGAACAACAGGCCGGCACGGAATTTGGTGGTGCCGATACGCGACATGAGACATTTCTGAAGCTAAAATTCATGCTTGAGGGAAAGGACATCCGCGGCATAATCTTTTTAATCGACGAGTTGTCAGAGTTTCTGCGCTCCAAGGCCGATGTCAGGGCATACAATGAAGACATCCGCTTCCTTCAGTACCTCGGAGAAGAGGCAAGTTCTTTTCCATTTTGGGTAATCGCATCTCTTCAGGAGTGGATTGAAGAAACCGGAGAAATTCATCAGGAAACCTTCAACAAGATAAAAGATCGATACCGCATCCGACTGAATCTGGGTCGCGCGCATATCGAGGAACTGGTCTCAGAGAGACTCATCCGCCACAAACACGGTGCAAAAGAAAAGATAGGCGAACTCTTTGACGATCTCAAGTCCTATTTTCCGCAATTCCCTGTTACGAGGGAGAGATTTGTTCGGCTATACCCCGTGCACCCTGCCACATCCACCCTGCTGGATCGCCTCAAACCCCTGTTTTCAGAACACAGGGGCGTAGTGGATTTTATCCACTTCAGACTCAAAGGTGATCCGGAAAGACGTATTCCCGCCATGCTTGACAGGCCGGCCAATGGTCTGCTCACACCTGAAGTCATATTCGACCATTTCCTCGAACGTATCCGTGAGCGCTCTGAGAGCCAGATCTATATCCAGAGGGTCTTTGAAAGCTATCAGGATGAGATACCGGAGATCTTCCAGGACCGGGACCAGCAGAAAATAGCGCTTAGTGCAGTAAAACTTCTGATCCTTTTTTCCATTTCTCCTGCAAAGTTCAAGTATACGGTTCGCCACATGGCAGAGATGCTTCTCTTCCAGATCACACCCATGGAGGCCGATATCAACTACCGGTTTCTTTCAGACATCCTTGCCCGCCTTGCCGATGAGGGCTCCTACATCCGGGTTAAAAGCAAGGATGATCCCCTGGACAATCACTATTTCATTGACCTGAAGGCTGATATTGCAGGGATCATGCGCAGGCAGATTCGGCATATGGCATCCCAGCTTTTTTCTGAGGACCGACGGCTTTTCTGGAAAACCGCTGCCCTGGTGGATTCCCCGTATCTTCCCCTTGGAAGCTGGGTTGCGAAAGGCAGACAGAGCATAACCGTTAATTGGCAGCATACGCAACGACAGGGGACATTGTTGCTTCGCCAGCTGGACGAACTGTCCCGTGACGAGGTAGAAGGTCTTGCAAGACAGTGCACAAAGAGTGAAGAAGATTTTGTTGTCATTGTGGGAACGGCCCACAATCGCGATCAACAGTTTCGGCATGTAACGGATCAACTGCTTCCGCAAATTCGGAAACACCACGGGGGTACGTTCCTTTTCTGGGTACCTGCTGATCCGGAGGAAGACACCCCATGGCTGAAGGAAATCCTGGCCGCGATACTTGTTCAAGAGCAGACGGACCACCAGGCCTCGGAGAAAAAAAAGCAGGGCCATGATTTTCTGCAATCCTTTCTGGAACGGGGGAAAAGCAGACTCATCGAGCACTTCAGCCATTGCTATTATCACGGGATCCTGTTCTGGGACGAAAACCGTGTGGAACTGTCCCGTTTTGGGTATCTGAGTCAGGAAAAATTTCTGTCTGAATTCATTCCGCCACTTCTAAGACGCCGTTTCCCCAGGCACAGCCGCATCCAGCCCTATATGGATACCCTTGCACCGGGTATTCTCAAAGAGATGCTCAATGATTTTTTTTCAAGCGGCATCCTCATTGTAGATGCCCACTCCAAATTTGGGATTCGTGATGTCCTGGAAGGGCTACTGAAACCCATGGGCCTTGTAAAGCGAAAGGGGAACCAGTACGAGCTCCGTGTAAACCCGCAGCAGAACGAATTGGTCCGCCATTTTTTTAAGGAAATGGGACACAGGGATCAAGTGTCTGTGGAAGAGATGTACTGGGTGTTCAGGAAGGGTGAATACGGACTGATCATGCCGCTTTTCGAAATCCTGATCCTGGCACTGGTGTTTTCAGGCCATTTGGTCGCATATAAAGGGAAAAACCGAATAAATCCAGACCGGCTTGCGCAAACCGGGATTAAGGGGGTTACCCGCCTGGGGAAGGGGGAAGTGCTCGGGGAGCCCCTTCACAATGCGGTTACCGTTCATCCCATGATTCCCGGCAAATATAAGAATGTCCCAATGACCATGGCACTGCAGGAAGATATATGGTCTGAGATTAAAGAAAAGAAGCCTGCCGTGCTGGAAGACCTTGAGACCCTGAAGTCCAGAGTAAAATGGGCGATGCAGTTTGAGGCCTTCAAAAACATTCCGTGGGACGGTTTTTTAAAGGACAGTGAGGATGTGAAAGGACAGTGGGATGAAGTAAAGGTCAGCCTTTCTTCACGGGAAGGTCTGGAACGATTTTTAAACGCCTCCCAAGTGGAACCCTTCCTTGAAAACAAACTCAAGTCCATTGAGGAATGCACCGGATTCCTGGAACACGCTGAGCGCGTCCTGTTTATCTATCAATACATAACCCATCCGAAACTTCACCTCCCTGACAAAGAAAAATACGCCTTATTGAGACAGTCCAGATCCGATATGCTTGGTCATTACGAAGAAAAGCCCGGTTCCGTTTCACCCGAGGCATTGGAAAGACTCTTTGCCACATTTCTAGATTTTCAGGAATCTTATATCAGGCTCTACACCAAGGCCCATCACAGGGCCAGGGGAGAAGGCCCGTTCGAATCATATGAACAGATGGCCCGTTCTTTCCGTTACAGGCTTCTGGCGCGTCTCGATAAACTGGAAATGATATCGGTTGAACATAATCGAAGATCAGTTGAACAAAGCATCTCATCGGTCCTTTTTCAACACTGTCTTCGTTCCCCAAATGACGATCTGCAAGGTCGCCCCGTTTGCTCCTGCGGGTTCCTTTTTGAAGAAAAGGCCCTTGTTAAACCTCTAAAGGAAATTGAAAAAGAAATTGACCTTGGAATAAATGAGACCATCAAGGCACTTAAAGCGTCAGCCATTCAGGAGAAAATCCTCCCATATCTCGAGAGCCTGGAACTCGTTGGAAAGGACAAGGAGGCCAAAGCCATCCGCCGCCTTTTAAACGTTTCTGCAGATACGGACACCTTCCTTGAAGATCTGGATCAGGCCCTCACCGCCCAGGTAGCCCGGGATATTAATGAAGCCTTCCGTGGAAAGGTGGTTGTCGTCAAAAGAGATCTGGATCATCTATACCAGAGCCTTATCCATCGAAAATATACCCTGGCCCAAGTTCGCAAGATCATTCAGGACTGGCTTGACCAGACATCTATCACAGAGGATACGTTTCTCCATTTTCTGGGTAAAGGGGAAGCAACGCCTGGTGACCAGGTCAAGGAAGATTTCAGAAAGTTGCTGGACAGGGAGTTTGGTTCTCTTTCCCCTCTTTACAGGGAATCCGGGCACGACCAGATGGTCAAGGCCACAATCACATCTGTCTGGGCCAGACAATATGACATCCCTTTCCAAAAGATTCTTGAAATCTTTCCTTTTCTCCAAAGGGGTGCAGCATCAGAGGACGAACGACGGGTCAGACATCTTGCGGATTTGGCCCGGACACTAATGTCAAAAAAGCCCTCTCTTTTTGACGCCCTGGTCTCTCAGGCGGAAGAGGATATCTCTTTTATTCTGGCATTGTGGACTTTTCTTTCTCACATGTCACCGGAGCAGATTTTTCAACAGGAATCTCTTTTGTCAGTTATCTTAAAAGAGGCCTTCGACCGGATTCTGTGTGAAAAACCGGAGAAAAAGAAACTGGAAAAGGCGATGCCTTCCGGGGAAGACGTTAAAGTCCCAAGCGTTCTTTTTAGCGAGAAAAAAGATGAAATGCTCCGAGCGCTCGATACTTGTAACCTTGTTAGAGAAAAGGGCTCCGCTCTGAGGTCGGTCAAAGATGTGGGGCCTGAAGATTACAGCAGGTGGGAGTCTTCTTATGTCAGCGACTTTTCTCAAATTCCCTATCTTCACGAAAAACTTCAGGCACAACTGAAGCATATCGGCTCAGAGATCCCACCTTTCATAAAAAAAGAAATAGCTTCAGGAACAAAAAGGCTAAATGACGTCACGGAACAATTCAGGCGGTTTTACAGGGCATCTCTGCCCATCTGGGAGGGGAGAAGTGGCACACACCCCACAATGATCCAGGACATCCCATCAATTCTCACAAGAAAACGGGGAGTACCAGACCACCGAGAGATCCGATACATCCTCATGGACGGTATGCGATGGGACCTCTGGGAGAAGATCAAGTCAGACTTTTTTGAGAAAAAGCCAAACCTTTTTAGAGTGGTAAAGGAGGGTGTTCTCTGGTCGAACCAGCCTTCGGATACACAATCGCAACTTGCACGTCTTGATAAAGCCTTCGAGGATATCCAGCCTGAACTGGACCGGAAATCACTTTTGTGGAAGATAGGCGGCATAGACGAAAAAATCCACACGGAAAAAGGACCCCTGCCTCATCTGTTTGGAAACATCATAAACTATCTTGAGATCGATCTTTTTTTCAGACTCAAAAAGCTTCCTTCAAGAACCCTTCTGATCCTTTTTGCCGACCATGGTTTTGTGGAAAATCCCGCATTTGACCGGACCAGTAAATATGAAGCTCCCCGTTACACCCATGGCAAGGATTCCCTGTTTGAGGTCATCGTGCCCTGGGCCTGGGTGATGAAGATTTGAAGGGACTTGTCACGCCCATGAAGATTCTACTCATATATCCGTATTGTCTTGAAGCCAGACTTCATGCCGAAGAAGTCAGCGTCCCTCCGATTGGCATTTATTATGTAGGCGCAGTATTAAAGGCAAAGGGATACCATGTTGAAATTCTGAACTGGCACAATATCAATGACACACCGCAGCTGATTTACGACACCCTTGCCGAAAAAAAACCGGACGTCATCGGGTTTTCAATCCTTCATGCAAACAGATGGGGCGGTATTGAGATCGCCCGAACCGCCAAACAGATCAATCCCAACGTAAAAATTGTGTTTGGAGGAATCGGCACAACCTTTCTATGGAAGCATTTTCTGACATATTTTAAAGAAATAGATTTTGCCGTCATTGGAGAAGGGGAATACACCTTTTTAAACCTGGTGGAGCGTCTGGAAAAGCAGGATTATGAACACCTGGAAGATGTCGGGGGCCTTGCCTTCAGGAAAAATGGCGCCGCTATTCGGACAAAGGATGCAGAGACAATCCATGATCTGGATAAATTGCCAAACCCGGCCAGATATTTTTCGTATCAGCATGTTGCTGCCACCCGCGGATGCCCGGGGAAATGCACCTTTTGCGGCTCTCCCCGGTTTTGGGGAACCAGGGTCAGGTTTCACTCTGCCGAATATTTTGTTGAGCAGCTTGAACTCCTTTACCGAAAAGGCATTACCTTTTTTTATTTTTCCGATGACACCTTCACGATCAGAAAGGACCGTGTTATCAAGATCTGCAAGAAAATCATTGAAAAAGACCTGCAGATTACCTGGGTTGCCATCTCCCGTGTCAATTTTATAAGCGAGGAGATCCTGTACTGGATGAGAAAGGCTGGCTGCACTCAGATCAGCTACGGGGTGGAAAGTGGCTCTGAAAAAATCAGGAACGTTATTCTGAAAAAGAATATCAGGACCGATCAGATCAGAAAGGCCTTTGACCTGACCACCCGATACGGGATTCTGGCCCGGGCCTATTTTATCTATGGTTCCCCCGGGGAGACCCGGGATACCATTGAGGAGACCCTCAGCCTGATCCGGGAGATCAGACCCCTTAGCATCATTTTTTATATCCTTGACATGTTCCCGGGGACCGCTCTTTATTCCGATTTTCTGGAAAAAACCGGCGCCACAGATGATATCTGGCTGAAACAGATGGAAGATATTCTGTATTTTGAAACCGACCCGGACATGGAGCAGGAACTGATACTGGAGTTTGGACAGAAACTCAGGACCGAATATCATAGGAATCTTCCTGAATTTGTAGACGCAATTGATCTGATCGATAAAGAAGATCTTTTTGAGAGGCATGCTGATTTTCTTTCAAGACTCGGGATGACCTTTAGTCACGGGGATTATGCAATGATTGAGGCCATTAGAGAAAAAGACAAACTTGCCGAAAGGCTATTCAAACGATCCCTGGAATACCATCCCAATCACCGGGCCTATTTGGGACTGGGCATCATCAAACAGGAAAACCAGGCCCCCGAAGAAGCGGTCATGGTGTTATCTGAAGGGATTGAACACTTCCCGGAGAGCGCGCAACTGAACACATGTCTGGGGATAATGTACATGAATTTAAGACAATACAACAAAGCTCTGACATGTTTCCTGAAGTTTCAGAACTCGCAGGAAGCTGTTTATTATATTGTTCAGTGTTATGAAGCTTTGGGAGATGATGAAAACCGGTCTGCTTTCCTTAAAAAACTCCGTTCCGTTCAAAAACAAACTATATA
>JAFDJF010000618.1 GCA_019307645.1 Deltaproteobacteria bacterium | reverse complement strand
TTTATTAAAGGGCTTTCTCGTCCTTGTTATTGTTGCCGGGCTCAGCCTTTCTTTAATGTACGGTTATCATTACTTGCTTAAATCCCCTTTGCTAAGGCTGGAACAGGTAAAGGTTGCGGGAGTTGATGAAGAAATTAAACGGGAGTTGATGTGTATGGTTGATCTGCACTCCTATACAAATCTGCTGTTCCTCAACCTGAATGCACTGAAACATAAAATGGAAAAACATCCCTGGGTCAGATCCGTCAAGCTGGACCGGCAGTTTCCCCGCACCCTTTTTGTGCAGACGGAAAAACACAGACCTTCAGCCCTTGTAGTCATGGACGGCATCTATTACATGAACCGACAGTGTGAAATTTTCAAGGAGGTCAATGAATCGGAGGATGTTGATTTTCCGGTTATCACGGGAATTTCCAGACAGGCTCAAAAAGCCCGGGTTCAACTGCACCGGGCGGCCCGGGTCATGGAGATCCTGGCATCGCAAAAGGGGCCGTGGTCATTGAAAGGGCTGTCGGAGATACATATCCGGAATGATGAAATGTCCCTTTATTTCAGCCATCTCGCTGCAGAGATAAATATGACATGTGACGACCTCCCAGGCAAGATGGATGGGTTAAGAAAGGTGACAAAACATCTGCGAAAGACGGGCCAAATTCATCAGGTGACCGGCATTGATTTGGATTCCCTGGACGGTGCCGTGGTTTCCTTCAGGAAAGGTTAGGAGTCAAAAAAAATGGCTGGAGAAATCATCGTTGGCTTGGATATCGGAACAACCAAAATTTGTGCCGTGGTTGGTGAAGTTCGTCCTGACGGCATAGAGATTATAGGCATGGGGAGCCATCCCTCAGAGGGTCTTCGAAAAGGGGTCGTCGTCAATATCGAGCAAACCGTGAATTCCATCAAAGAGGCAGTGGAAGAGGCGGAAACCATGGCCGGTTGCGAGATTACATCTGTTTATGCGGGTATCGCAGGAGGCCATATAGAGGGGTTTAACAGCCATGGCGTTATTGCCCTCAAAGAGAAGGAGGTGACCAAGAAGGATATCGACCGTGTCATTGAGGCGGCCAGTGCAGTGGCTATCCCCATGGACCGAGAGGTCATTCACACCCTGGTGCAGGAGTTTATCGTGGATGACCAGAATGGAATCATGAACCCCCTGGGGATGTCCGGTGTCCGGTTGGAGGCCAAAGTCCATATGGTGGCCGGTGCGGTCACTTCCGCACAGAATATCATAAAGTGTGCAAACAGGGCCGGGCTTGACGTCTGCAATATCGTGCTTGAGTCCCTTGCATCAAGTGAGGCGACCCTGTCAAAGGAGGAGCGCAACCTTGGCGCCGCTCTCATTGATTTCGGCGGGGGGACGACCGATATGGCCATATTCTCAGGAGGCGCCATCAAACATACATCGGTTCTTGCTTTAGGGGGAGACAATCTGACCTATGATCTCGCCATAGGCCTGAGGACACCAAAACTGGAGGCTGAGAAGATCAAGATCAAATATGGATGTGCATTTTCTTCGCTGATCGGGAAAGATGACACAATTGAGGTGCCCGGAGTTGGAGGAAGGAAACCAAGGGTTTTATCCCGCCAGATCCTTGGGGAGATTCTTGAACCCCGCGTAGAAGAAATATTTTCGCTTGTTTACAACGAACTTGTACGCTCGGACCACGAAGAGACGATCAGTTCGGGAGTGGTCATAACAGGCGGTTCATCGGAACTTCCGGGAGTTACGGAAATAGCGGAGCAGATATTCAGCGCACCCGCCCGAATAGGGTATCCGCAAGAGATCAGCGGATTAGTAGAAGTCGTTAACAAACCCATGTATGCAACGTCAGTCGGTCTTGTAATCTACGGATCAAAATCAAGAAAAAAGGGGAAAAAATTCAGGATAAGGGACACCAACATTTTTAACCGGGTCATGGGTAGAATGAAAAAATGGTTTAAGGAAGTCATTTAGGACTCAGACTCAATAAAAGGAGGGATGTTATGAAATTCGAATTTGTGGATGACAATAAAATGCACAACACCAAAACCAGGATAAAGGTGGTAGGCGTTGGTGGCGGAGGCGGTAATGCTGTCAATAATATGATCAGCACAAGGTTGACGGGTGTTGATTTTATTGTTGCCAATACCGACGCTCAGGACCTTGACCGTTCCGCGTGTTCAGACAAGATTCAGCTTGGGCCTTCAATAACAATGGGCCTTGGTGCCGGAGCTGATCCGGAGATGGGCAAAACATCAGCAGAAGAAAGTATCGACGAAATCAGAGAGCAGGTGCATGGTTCGGATATGGTATTTATAACAGCCGGCATGGGAGGCGGGACAGGTACCGGCGCTTCGCCTGTTATTGCCCGGCAGTGTCGCGAAAGTGGCGCTTTGACCGTGGCCGTTGTAACAAAGCCCTTCAAGTTTGAGGGGGATAAACGGATGAAAAAGGCCATGGAAGGAATTGACATGCTGAGAGATGAGGTTGACAGCCTCATCATAATCCCCAATGAGCGGCTTAAGGCCCTGAGCGGGAAAAACACAACATTTAAAGATCTTATTGCACGGGCTGACGAAGTTCTTCTTC
>JAFDJF010000617.1 GCA_019307645.1 Deltaproteobacteria bacterium | reverse complement strand
GGGCCGATCTTGAGTCTGAACTTTCCCATACGATCATCGATCTCTTCTCCAACAAAACTATCCTGCCCCAAATAAGATCCGGAGACACCCATAACCAGCCGCTGATCTTCGGGGATGCGCACCTTGCTTAGAACGCAAGGAACGATTTCTACAGGAATCTCACCCAACGAATCTTGAAGTAACGTTTTCAATCCTAAAGCAGATCGCGGGAACTGGGTCAAAATCCCCAGGTACCGAAGGAGGCCGTATGCATCCGGGACGTCTTCTCTGAGAGCTTCCTCCCCCAAACCGAAGAGCGAAAAAAGCCTGACCATATGATCGGCGTCCTTCTCTTCTACGACCTGGAAAAACTGCCTATATTTCGCCCAACACTTGAACAGAAGCAAGAAGATCCGATCATTGAGGATGTCGACAAATTCTCTGGTAACAGACTCATCATCAGATGCCTCATCCATGAGGTCTTCGGTGTAGAATGTCGGCAAAGGAGAAGAGGGACCGTAGAGCCCGAGGAACGTGACCGTAACCAGGAATTGGATGTCATCCTCACTCAGATCCTCAATACGAGCCACATCTGCAGGAGGGAAGTTTAAAGACAGCTCAGGCCTGATTCGAATGCTGTCAGTTTTTCCGGTTCCTCCGTCTGCTGATGCGAAGGAACGCAACAATCGGATGACCTGGTAAAAGGAGAAGGTGTGTCCCTCCTTGAGCAGGTCCAGTCTTAGATCAGAAAATGCTCCCCTATCCTTGCCGGCCATTGATAACGCTCTCCCTTAAGGACCTCTTCCACAATAAACTGGGTATAGCTGTTCATGGAGGCATAACACCCCAGAAAATAATCCAACACCGATCCGAACAGGAAAAAGTCTCCCTGGCCGGCAAAATGGTCCTGCCGAAGTTTGACCGTAATATCCTGCCCCCGCATCATGATACCGGATACCAGCCGGTTAGAGGCCTTTGTTTCCACATGTTGGATCCCTTCTATCCTTTTTCTGTTGGCAGCTACCGCTGCCCGGTCACGGGTTTCCGAAAAAACATACAGCCCTAACAGGGCTACCAGGTTCTCTGCCTTTGCTAATGAAACATAATTCAATGAAAGATGAGACAGCAGCCTCCACAAAAGGTTTGACCCAAGAGGCGGTAACACATTGCCTGTGGGCGGCAGGATGTTCCGGAAATCCGCAAACTCTGGAGAACTGCTGGTCAATACTGAAATGTCCCCCACCTGGAGCCCCTCCGGCAACGCTCCGTTCGTACACAGCAATTCAATGGAAAGAGTTTCCAGTACAGGTGAACGGCTCTCAGGAGGGTAGGCTACGGACAGGTACACATCGAGGCCCGTCTTGACGGGCGATCTTCTGGACTTCACATGGTATACGGGATTGTCCTGTGCCTGAGGATTGAACACCTCAAAGGGCGCATAAGTCCGCTGTTTGGCCGTCCCCTGTACAAAGCCAACCACCTCCTCCACCGAATAGACCTGGTAGTGAGACACATTGCTGCCTGAAGGACGGACCGGGTACTCTGTTCCCCGATGATCCAAACGGATCGGGTCGGCGTCTTGAGAAAATATGTTAATGGCCGGGGTCGCAGACAGGATGAAGTTGTCTTTCCTTATGCGAGGGGGTTCAAAGGAACCCGGGTTGAGTTCGAAACGAATCTCAAACCGAGACCCCTCCCCCCTTTCATGCCAACGTTCCCAACCAACCATGTCTAAAAACAGGAACTTCTCGGGAAGGATGAAATACTCCTGAAGGACACGGTATCCGGGAAGCGATTACCCGGGATAGGGGATCAGATTCTCTTCATCGGCAAAGCCCACAGGCTTTAACTGGTCTGGAGAGAGCACCACAGCCCTCCCCCCTTCTAAAGGTGTGACGACCATCTCTTTCAAGTGGTGTCGCAAAAGAAAATAAATATCTGCAGCCTGGGCATAGTCACCTGCAAAAAAAAGCCGTAAAGTCCGTGGCTCCCAGTCCGCAAGCCTGGAACCACGCAACTCCAGTACAAGCCTGATGCTGGATGCGCTGCCGGCCGACTCGACAAAAGCGGCCTCTACAAGGTTGATTGGATGCAGCTCCACATCATAGCAGGTCCTGAAAATGCATGACGTTCCTTCAACCGGGACCGATGCAATCTCGACCCCGGCTGGTATGGTTATTGGCTGCTTGAGCGTAGGCTTTGGGCTGAATGCCACGATCGTGGTACAAGGAATGGGCCTCAGGTAGTGCGGCCAGATCAAATGAATCAGCTCGTGGATAATCTCAGGGAATTCATCATCCAGTTTCTCTCTCAACATGGCTGTGAGAAAAGCCACGCCTTCAAGGAGGCGCTCCACATCGGGATCGGCCGCCGGTCCGCTTAACATTGGAGCTACGGCCGGATGTTTCCTGGAAAACTCAGCGCCTAGATCTCTCAAATGGCCGAGTTCCTGCTGGAAGTATCGGTTGATCATGGAAGCTCGCTATTATTAGTGACAGAGATCCGTAGTCCTTCTGTTCGACATTCATTCTTTTTTATTGCTAAAGTTTCAACCCCCGTGCATCGCACGGGGGTTGAAGACAAACAACCAAAC
>JAFDJF010000616.1 GCA_019307645.1 Deltaproteobacteria bacterium | reverse complement strand
CTCCGTACCGAAAGTGTTCGCTTGGTATCTGGCCAAGTCAATGAGATGATCTGTAGCCAGACGTATTAAACGATGGGCCGCATCCGGTCTCTTCAGTATCCATTTAAGGAGTTTTTCAGGGGCCGATATATTACACGCAGTGTCAAATGGACCTTGTATTAACGCCACAACTCTAAAAGGTTTGTTGTCAGAGGTATCCTGCATCGCCAGTTTGTTGCACTCAACCATAAGGGGAACGATACCGGCTGTTTCAACATCGGGTACTTCCAAGTTCCAAACATCTTCTTCTGTCGATACCGGGTGACGGGTGAGCGTCGGGGCCTGATCGAATTCACCGTAGGGCCATTTGATTTCTCCTCCGAACTCCCACCCCCCGTAACAGGCGTAGCCTATTGCAGGGGCATATATCCAACCGAAATCCCGAGTAGTTTTGCCCAATCCGGCAAGAGAGACTTCCGGTTTGTTATATGCGTCTGCAATGGAACACTGCGCATAAACCATCGCAAAGCCTCCGCACATAGGATAGATAGGGGTCCGATCAGGCTTTTCACGCCTCAGTAGCGCATGCACTCTTTCTTTCTCGGTCATAATAACGGTTTCTTGTGTCATTGTAATGACCTCCTTTGATTCATGAACTTTTAATCAACAACCTACAGTCTCCCGACTGCAGGAGAAGGGTGCTTCCCGTAATGCCTCAAGGCATCTACATATGCCTTGATGTTTTCCTGCTTTGAATCCGGCCAAATGTCGCAACCCGGCCACACCGCATCTACGCCGTCGTCGATACATTTCTTGATCACAGCCTCTACCTCGGAAAAATCCATTTCCACGAGGCTTTTGTAGGGGTCGAAATTGCCCAGGATCAAAGCGTCATCACCGAGTTTTTTCCGTGATTCAGCAACGTTATTCTTCTGGTCAACGCTAAGGGCATCTGCACCGCAGTCGTTCATCATTTCAATAATGAGATCGGTTGCCCCGCATATATGAAGTATTTTGGGTGAATCCAGGGACGAAAAAACCTTCTCGAGGTTGGGTTTCACAAGAAGCTTCCACATCCTGGGGGAAATCAGATCCGTGCCGGTCCCCATCTCTCGAATATTCATATAGTCTACACCCAGTTCCTGGTAATGCCGGGCCACCTGGATAACGATTTCGGTCATCTGATCCAGAAACGCTTCAATTTCTTCTTTGTATTTTTTGGTGCCTTTGAGAAGGATATCCAGCTCAAGCAACTGCCCTGCCATTGTAAAGGGCCCTAACACCCAGCCTCCAACGGCAAGTTTGCCATTATCATAGGCCTTCACAATATTTATTGCCTCATCCACCACAGGCATCCTGGCACCTTTCAAATAGTCTGTGGCAATATCCACCTCATCCAAGGAAGCCCATTTGAATGGAACTGTTGGGTAAAGAATTTCATCTGAATCTTCATAGAGGCTTGCTCCCCTTCCAAGCGCTTCCGGTATGGTGCACATATCATAAGGGAGAACCACACCGTCAAAACCAAACAAATCGGCCGTTGTGATGGCTGATTGGGCCATGAGTTCTGCCGACGTGTGAACCTGGGAAAAACGAATCCCCATTTTTTCAATCGCCTGAACCGTCACCGAACCCATGCCGCTGAAACACGGCATTGTGTCCACCGGTTCACGGCTGAAAAACGCTTGAACCCTCTTCTTTGGTGTCATCTCAGCCAATTTTGTTGCTCCTTTGCTGTAAGCGGGTTTAAATTTTTGAGCACTGCCTCTTTTAGTTGCGCCTCAAATTCAGGGAACAGCTTTCCAAGAGGATGTAGCTCAGCCAGAGGAAGCTTCTGCGTTTCTCCAAAGGCCCAGGTTGCTTTGAATTCATCCGCCAAAGCCACGGCAGGAAACACTCGAGGTGCGCCGGCCATGGGCCCCGAAAAAAGCATGTCGTGGTATGTAAAAGCAGCCAGGGCCTGAAGTCCGGCATCTGCCGCAGCCCAACCCTTGAATCCCCACATCTCCTTTGCCTGCTTCCACATATAGGAGCCGTTGCTTGGGGCACTGGCTGTTGGGATGCCCCACTTCTCCTTGATCATCCGATTTCCCAGTCCGCAAAAGGCTGTGGCCGGACCGTTCATGACTGAGGTGTCTACGAATACGCTCTCAAAGGTCACCCCAACCCTGTTCAGGGCATCCAAGAGTTTTTGGGTGCCGGTTATTCGTCCAGAGGGCATCTGGTCGGCCATGTCGTAGGCCACCAAAAGAACATGTTTCACACCTATACGGGCGATCTCCCGGATTTCCGTTTCAAGGTCTTCCTCCCAGACTGTCAGGCTGTTGTAAAACATGCGATCCAGAAGACCTTTTTCTGCGCAGTAGGCGGCTCCTTCAAGTTTGGCTTTCATCTGCCAGGCATCAATACAAAAAGGCATGTCGCTTATGGATGCAACGAAGTCAATGTAATGGCGAAATTCTTCCCCCGAATTGGCGACAATGTCAGCCATGCCTGGAACACCTGTCTCTTGCGAGAGCCTGTCCTGAGTTTTCAAAAGATCTTCAGCCCGCTTCTCATCAAATCCCCCCATCCTTTTTCCCTGGAAAACCTTATCA
>JAFDJF010000615.1 GCA_019307645.1 Deltaproteobacteria bacterium | reverse complement strand
TTCTCTTGAAAGGCGTCTGGATCTTAGTGAAAATATTTCAAACAAATATTGGTTGCAATACCAGAGACAGTGTTGGGGTATTAAGCTTGTTACGGAAAAAGAGGATGATGAAACAAGCGTAATGTTGGTTTTTCAGCTGGTTGGGCTGGGTGACGCCAGATGGAATTGATTCAAGCTTACGTGTTAAAAGTTGAAAGAGTTGAAAGTTAAAGGCGGAAGATTTCCACCCTTAGCCTTGCGCATGCCGGCGATTCTCCAATAATCACTGTTTACTGCTTACCGGTCCCTGCTTGCCGATTACTGATCACCGGTAACGGGGTCCTATCATCTCTCACCGACCCTGTCCAGGATCAGGACTACGAAGAGTCCTGCCACCATCAGGGCCAAGGCGGTCAGGACTTCCATCTCCCATTGTGAAGGTAGAATGTTTGTTTGCACAAGGGGTATGACGTCTCCATGCCTGTCTACCATGCTATCCAATGTTTTTTTCCAGGGCCATATCTTTCTCAGTGACCCAAGCATTAGTCCCGTCAGGACGGCCACCATCAAGTCATGATATTTCTTTAATAGCCATCCCAGTAATCGTGAGAATGCAACAATCCCTATACAGGCTCCTGCGGCTACAAGGGCCAGGGTGAGGAAATCTTTCTGGTTTACCGCTTCAAGAATGTACAGGTATTTGCCCAGAAGGACCAGGATAAATGAGCCGGATATCCCCGGCAGGATCATGGCACAGATGGCAACGGCTCCGCACAAAAAAAGAAACCAGGGGTCATCTGGGGTGGAGACCGGTACAAGGCCCACGAGAATATACGTCCCTGTTATGCCGACCAGCAGGCAAATCCATGTTGAGGCCTGCCACTTTTCAACCCGGCGACTGACACTTATCACTGAGGCAAGAATGAGCCCCAGAAAAAAGGACCAGATCAGGATGGGTTTGTGCTGGAGAAGCCAGCTGAGAATCTCTGCCAGGCTGAATATGGCAGTGAGAATGCCGATGCCCAAGGGCAGAAGAAACTTCCATGAGACTCTGTCCAGCAGGAGTCGAAAATTGAAGGACATAAGAAGTTTGAGACTCTTCAGGTCAAAGGACTTTATTGCGTTGATCAGATCTTCGTAGATCCCAAGGATAAATGCCATGGTGCCGCCCGAAACACCGGGGACCACGTCAGAGGCCCCCATGCAAAAACCCTTGGCAGCCAAAATAGAATAGCCAAAAAACGATCCATGTCTGGAAGGATGCGGTCTGTTTTTTTTCACTGCAATTCCTTTCTGGAAGTTTTTTGCCCGGAATCTTTACTTGTCAGTTCTGTGCGATTGTTAAGCAAAAATCTTGCCCGGATTCAAGATCCCTTCAGGATCAAAGGCCGTTTTTATCCGGCGCATAAGGTCAATCCCTTCTCGAGGGATTTCCATTTCAAGATACGGGGACTTAGTTACCCCTATGCCGTGTTCTCCGGATATGGTGCCACCCAACCGAATGAGTTTTTCAAACAGCGACTGCACCAGGGCGTGGGCATTTTCCAGCTCTTTGGGATCATTCTTGTCAAGCATGATATTGACGTGAATGTTTCCATCTCCCGCATGCCCGAAAGCCGGGACAGGAAGACCGTATCTGCGGCTCAGTTCTCCCAGATAGTCGAACAGTTCCGGCATCCTGCTTCGGGGAACAACGATATCCTCACTGATTTTGTGAGGCCGCAGAGTCAGAAGGGAAGGGGAGATATTCCGTCTGGCTTCCCATAGCCGCGCTGCTTCCTGGCTGTTTGAGGCGGATTCGAATCTGAGACATCCGCCCTTGTTACATAAATCCCTGATTTTTTCCGCAGCCTGTTTCACAGAGGCCTCATCTCCATCCACTTCTATGAGCAGCATGCCCAGGGCTCCGCCAGGAATGGAAATATCCATCTCCTCCTTGACACAGTCGAGGCACACCCGGTCAATGAATTCCAGGATAGTCGGATTTATTTTTTTCATGATAATATCAGATACGGTCCGGACAGACGAAGAGACATCCGGGAAAAATGCAAGCATGGTCTTTTTGGCCTCTGGTTTGGGAATCAGACGAAGTATGATTGCAGTGACCACGGCGAGCGTGCCTTCAGACCCTGTGATAAGTCTGGTCAGGTCATAACCTGCCACGCCTTTCATGGTCTCTACACCGGTCTTCATGATTTCGCCTGTGGGGAGGACTATGGTCAGACCCAGGATGTAATCTCTAGTTACGCCATATTTAACCGCGCGCAGACCCCCGGCACATTCAGCAACATTACCGCCGATCGTGGAGATATCCCTGCTGGCCGGGTCAGGGGGATAAAAAAGCCCAACAGCTTCTACAGCGTCCTGGAGATCAGCTGTTATGACGCCAGGTTCGACCCTGCAAATGAGATTGTCCTGATCAATGGAGAGGATACGGTCAAACCTGTTCATGACCGTGACAAGGCCGCCTTTCACGGGCAGTGCCCCACCGCTCATTCCGCTTCCCGCTCCTCTGGGGATGACAGGAAACACCTCTTTTGTGGCAAGTCTAAGAATCCTAGAGACTTCCTCGCTGTTTGAGGGGAAGGCCACTGCGTCCGGC
>JAFDJF010000614.1 GCA_019307645.1 Deltaproteobacteria bacterium | reverse complement strand
TGCAACGCGGTCCAAGTGGTCTCGATCACCCATCCCAAGCTTAAAAACGTCCAAGTGACTTCCTGGGGTATTCAGATCAAGCCGGTTATGTGGCCCGAGCTTCCCCATGACCAGACTGGCTTAGATCGACTAAAGAAAGGGATTTATCAAAACGAGGGCATCCGGGGTTTTTATGTCTCTCCGGACGACACCGCCGCAGCTATTTTTGCCGGGTTCCTGGAAGAAGGGCTAGACCCGCTCGTGCTTTATAAGCGGCTTCAGGAAATAAAGGCAAGCGAGACTGACGAGAACACAAATATTTACTTCACCGGGTATCCGGCGTTGTATGCCCATATTTATCATTTGTCTCCTCAGGTCTATGCTGTTTTGGGGGCAACGGTCCTGGTAATGATCGTGCTTTTGTACTTCTATTTCCGGTGCTGGCAGGGAGTGGTTCTGCCTTCTCTGTCAGGAGCACTGAGCGCGGTCTGGGGGCTTAGTTTTGCAAGCATGCTTGGCTATCAGCTGGACCCGATGGTCCTCGTTGTCCCCCTGATTATTACTGCCAGGGCCCTAAGTCACTCGGTGCAAACCATGGCCAGGTATCATGAGGAATACGCTCAGCACCAGAACAGGGGACAGGCGATTATCAAGGCGTATGGTGAATTGCTCCGCCCGGGCACACTGTCCATTGTCACCGACGGAATCGGGGTTTTACTGATTGCGGTGGCAACCATTCCCCTGATGCGCAACCTGGCGTTTTTCTGCTCTTTCTGGATCGTTTCGATTTTTGTGAGCGTGCTTACTCTGAATCCGATTCTTCTTTCTTTCTTGAAACCACCGGAAAAGCATCAAATTGTGACGGAGACCGGGGGACGCTTCTACCGATCTCTGGCCCATGTGCTCATCAAGCCCTCAAAGGGTAAGGCTCGCTGGGTTTTGGTGGGATTGATTGTGCTCATACTAATTGTGGGCGGGAGGTATTCGCTCAAGCTCAAGGTGGGGGATACACAGGCTGGGGCGGCCCTTCTTTTTCCGGATAACCCCTATAACCAGGCTTTCAAATTCTTTAACCGGAAGTTTGTGGGGGGAAACCAGCTGGTGATCATTGCCGAGGGCAAGGAAGAAGGCGCCATAAAAAACAGTGAGACCCTGATGCTCATAGAGGATTTTCAGCGCTACATGGAGACCGAAGGCGGTGCCGGGGGAACGCTGACGTTCACCAACATGGTAACGCGCATTTTCAGGATGTTCCATGAAGGCAACCCCAAGTGGGAAATCATACCGCGTAATCCGAAACATCTCGGCCAGATCGGATTTCAGATTGCCGCCAGCACACAGCCCGGAGAGATGGACCGTTGGGTGGATGCCAATTGGACCAATGCAACCATCACCTGTTTTTACAAAGACTACAATAACGACTTGATCAAACAGAGTATAGCGAAGGCCAAGGAGTTTATCGACACGAAAACGTCCGAATCAGACAACGTCCGGTTCCGGCTGGCCGGGGGTATTCTGGGGATCCTTGCTGCCGTCAATGAAGAGGTGGAGTACTCGTACTGGGCATCACTGGGGGTGGTTTTTCTGGCAGTGTTTTTACTGTGCTCCCTCAACTTCCGTTCCATAATGGCCGGTGTGGTCCTGGTGGTCCCATTAGCGATCTCCCAGATTCTGTCAGAGGTCTTTATGCTGTTCCAGGGAATTGATCTTAACATTAATTCGCTTCCGGTTGCGGCCACTGCCGTTGGGATCGGGGTGGATTACGGGATATATCTGACGGCTCGTATTTCCGAAGAGTTTCAGATCTCAAATGACTATGACGTTGCCAACGGCGTGGCGTTACAGACGACCGGCAAAGCGATCATCTTCACTGCCACAACCCTCATTGCCGGCGTTGTATTCTGGGCCTTTGTGGACCTGAAGTTCCAGGCGGAAATGGGACTTTTGTTAGGGTTGCTCATGTTTCTCAACATGATAACCGCGCTGGTCTGCATCCCGGCTCTGGTTAAAATTTTGAAGCCCAAGTTTGTGGTAGAAAGGACGATTTAGAGCAAGTCGCGAGTTAAACAATATTATGAAAGGCTGAAGGGGCATTTGGGAAGGGGGCAAAGCCAGGGACGGCTATTGTTTTAAATATTTAACCAAAAGAGAGGAGGAATGAAAATGAACCTAAAGCAGTGGACTTTGATAGGACTGTGTTGTCTGGCAATCCTCGTTTTTAGAGGATCAGCTGAGGCTGTTTATTTGGATGAAGATGAAACCTGTTTTTTTCCGGGGAATTCCAGACGCGCGCCAGCTTGCGAATGGACGATTCCGAAGGGTTTACCTACCCGAATGTTGCCACCGGCAATCTGGTGCAGCACCGCAATCTGCTCTATACTGAGCTGCGTCATGATCTTAAAAAAGTGAACTGGCCAGGTAACTTCAAGGTAAAATATCATGTTCGGGCACGTTTTCTCTATGAGGGCGTTTACGACTATGGACCCCATGCGTTTCAGGATCTCCCGGATGATAATTTTGTCGAGGACATTGACGATTTTAAATGGGATGCAAACATATGGGAGGCCTACGCTGACATATCGCGGGGGCCCCTTTTCTTTCGT
>JAFDJF010000095.1 GCA_019307645.1 Deltaproteobacteria bacterium | reverse complement strand
TTTTTGGAATATCAGAGTGTAATGAACGACTCGGTAGACCGGAACCCTAAGGGCTCGCGCAAAAATAACTTCACATTTTGGCATCTCATCTTCAGGTCATTTTTGGCAGATTTTAAAACGCAAAAACCTTGAAATAGTCCACTATTACTGCGCCTTTTTCTCTTTAAAATCTATCAAACCTAAGCTAAATCTGAGCGCCAAAAATGTGAATTTATTTTTGCGCGAACCCTAAACGTATCGCGATGTGGCACGTACGGCATCGTCGGTGGTGATCCACTTCAAAAAGACGGCGACACAATCCGGGCAGAGCTGTGTCCCCTTTACCTCCTCAACAATTTGCAGCGCCTTTTCCTGCGCCATGCCCTCCCGGTAGGGTCTGTCGCTGGTCAGGGCGTTATATGTGTCTGCAACTGCAGTCATGCGGGCCTGTTGAGAGATGTCTTTGCCTTTGAGGCCCTGGGGGTATCCCTTTCCGTCTAAACGTTCATGGTGACACAGCACAACGGAGATGATATCGGACAGGCTGGGAATGGATTCAAGAATTTTTGTTCCTATGATGGGATGTTGTTTGATTTGGTCGAACTCTTCATCAGTAAGGGCCCCGGGTTTGAGAAGCACACTGTCTCTGACACCGATTTTTCCGATGTCGTGCAGCTTCCCTCCGATGGTTATCCGCTCGATTTCCTCTTTGGTTGATCCCATCAGGCTTGCCATGCCGGAAACTATGGCGGCTACGCTTTCAGAGTGGCCTCTGGTGTAAGAATCGCGGGCTTCCAATGCGGAGACAAGACTTGTGATGCTCGCAATCATCAGGTTTTGTTCCGCGTCCAGGCGTTCCTTTTCCTTGAGCAGCAGGAGGAATTGATCGGACAGGAGTTTTTCTACAAGTATGACCAGTTCATCTGTATTAAAAGGTTTGGTGATGTATGCTTCCGCCCCATACTGCAGCATGCGTTTCATGTGAGCACGGTCGCTGTTTGAACTCATGACAACAAACGGAATAGAAGCGAAATCAGGATGTGAGTGGACGGCATTGCAGAACTGAAAGCCATTCATCTCCGGCATATCAATATCGCTCAAAATCAGATCCGGCTGTTTACTGTCGAGAATCTCCAGAGCCTCTTTTCCGTTTTCCGCAGTGACAACCTGAAAACCTGCTTGCGCCAAGCCTTTCTCAACTATCTTTCGGATTGTTCTGGAATCATCTACAACCATGATTGTCTGTCCGCGGTGCAGTGCAGACTTTGATATGATATTGCTAGTGATATCAAGAAGATTGGATTGTGCTTCCTTTTTTGGAACGTATGCTGCGGCACCGACTTCAAAGCCTTTGTCGATATCGGCGTCAGAGTCAAACGAACTCACCATGACCACAGGGATACCCCGGGTAGACGGATCGTTTTTCAGTCGACGGCAGAAGTCAACGCCATTCATGTTCGGCATATGGACATCCGTGACGATCAGGTCGAATTTATTATCCGAGAGCAGATCAAGTCCTGCCTGTCCATCAGTTGCTTCAGTTACTTTGACTTTCAGCGGCGCAAGAATTGTTTTCAGTGCTTTGCGCATCATCGAGCTATCATCAACAACCAGGATTCGGCGATTGGGCATATTGACTCCTGATGGTAAAGAATCATTCTGTAATGAGACCTTTGAAAAAGCCCCTTTTTGCGCAATTTCAGCGTCAGACTCAAAATCTAATCCTCGAAATATTCTATATATTCCTGTGGTTAAATTTTTCGCCTTCCTTGAGCTTGAACAAAAAGTGACCTTTTTCAAAGGTCTCGTAGTACATGGTTATGAGAGGTTATAATGTTATTTATTATGAAAAAACCGGGCTCGTGTCAATGAAAAATGGTTTCCTGCAGTTGTAAGGGTTCGCGCAAAAATAGATTCACATCTTTGGCGCGAGCCCTAAGCGCATGGATCTCAATCTGTGTACCAGGTGCGTATACCTCTTTCCCATGTTGTTATTTTTTACCCCGATTGCGAGAGCCTTTTTTGTCCCCACCATGACCACCAGCTTTTTGCCCCGGGTGACGGCTGTATAGATCAGGTTGCGCTGCAGGAGCATATAATGCTGGGTAAGGATCGGTATGACAACTGCCGGATATTCCGAGCCCTGGGATTTGTGTACTGAGACCGCATAGGCCAGGACTATTTCATCCAGGTCAATAAAGTCATAAATAACATTTTGTCCATCAAAAGTAATCGTCACTTCCTGATTTTCTGTGTCAATTCTTTTGATCCTTCCAAGGTCACCGTTGAAGACCTCCTTTTCATAATTATTTCTGATCTGCATCACTTTGTCTTTGATCCGGAAATTTCTGTTGCCCCGCACGATCCCGTCTTCTACGGGGTTCAGCACATTCTGTAATTCAGTGTTGAGGTTCCCTGCGCCCACAGTGCCTCTGTGCATTGGGCTGAGCACCTGAATATCATCAACAGGATCAAATCCGAAGCGCTTGGGTATACGGTCCTTTATGAGCTCCAATATGATTTGGAGCACTTCTTCAGGGTCTTCCTGCTCAATAAAATAAAAATCATCCGGCATTTTTCCGGATGGCGTAAGTGACGGCATAAGGCCTGAGTTGATCTGGTGAGCGTTGACAATAATGAGGCTTTCTTTTGCCTGACGGAAGATTTCGGTCAGTTCAACTACAGGTACCGCACCAGACGCGATAATATCCTTTAGAACGTTTCCTGCGCCTACAGAGGGAAGTTGATTTACATCACCCACCAGGATTAAGGTTGCCCCCGGAGGAATGGGTTTTAAGAGATAGTACATGAGTGTTGTGTCAATCATTGACGCTTCATCCACTATCAGCAGATCGCAGTCCAGCGGATTTTCCTCATCTTTCTGAAAGCCATTCTTTTTAAAACTGTACTCAAGCGTTCTGTGAATTGTCTTTGCTTCATATCCGGTTGTTTCGAACATCCGCTTTGCCGCCCTGCCCGTAGGTGCAGCCAGCATGATTTTGACGTTGAGCTTTGAAAAGATCTTGAGAATGGCATTGATGATTGTAGTTTTTCCTGTGCCCGGCCCGCCAGTGATGACCATGACTTTATTTTCAAGACAGTATTCAATGGCCTTTTTCTGCCCTTTTGCCAGGTCTATGGTAAGCCGTGCCTGTACCCAGTCGATGGCCTTGGCTGAATCGATTTTTCGGATTGTCTTGAGGGCTTTTACCAGATGCGCTAATCTGGTGGCGACTCCGATTTCACAGACATGATATTTGGCCAGATAAACCGCTTTGTTGTTTTCCCTGAATTCCTCGATGTCGCTGTTCAGGTCTTCAATGATGAGTCTTTTTTCAAAGGCAATAACAGCCATTGCATTGACAATAAGCTCGCGGTCAACGCCGAGGATTTCCTGGCACTTTGCCACAAGCAAATCATATGGATAACAGACATGTCCGTCATCCGAGAGTTGATGAAGTACGTAGATTATTCCTGCCTCTGCCCTCAATTCAGAATCTTTGGCAAAGCCCAGTTTTTCCGCGATATTGTCCGCTGTAACGAATCCAATACCGAAGATGTCTGTGGCCAGGCGGTAGGGATTTTTTTTAACCACTTGTATGGATCGTTCCCCGTACTGCTTGAATATCTTGGTTGCATAGCCGGAGCTGACGCCATGGGACTGTAGAAAGAGCATGACGTTACGGATTTCTTTTTGCTCGTCCCAGGCCTTCTTGATCATACTGATTCGTTTTTTGCCGATGCCGTCTACTTCGGCAAGCCTTTCAATTTCAGCTTCTATGAGTTCCAGTGTCTGTTTCCCGAATTTATTGACAATCCGTTTGGCCATTATCGGCCCGATGCCTTTGATGAGACCGCTGCCCAGGTATTTCTGAATACCGTAAACAGATGCCGGAACCGAGGTTTTGTAGTGTACTATTTTGAACTGCTCGCCGTACTTGGGGTGATTGGCCCACTCCCCCTTCATTTTAATGATTTCGCCGGGCATGGGATCTATCAGATTCCCGACAACGGTAACCAGGGCCGGATTCCCATAAACCTTTATCCTGGCAATGGTGAAGCCGTTTTCTTCATTGGTGAAGGTGATTCTTTCAATCTGGCCCTGGAGTTCAGTAAGCATGTCTTGGTCCTGCTAGAATACTCAGGGGTGCACGGGTAATGATTCAGGAAGAGGAATGCGTTTTTTTATGCGTTGGCTGATCTTGAAGTAGTGAGTGTAACCGTTTTTGCGAGCCAGTTCCAGCGCGAGGTCAAAACCGCACCCAACGTCCTCAGGACGGTGAGAATCCGATCCGAAGCAGATGGGGATGTCTCTCTCACATGCCATGGAAACAATGAGAGATGACGGATAGATTTCGCCGACTGGTTTATTGAGCCCGGATGTGTTTATTTCGATCCCCATGCCGGCTTCGGCAATGCGATCAAGGGCAGGTTGTGCCATTTCCTTCAGGTCCCGGTCTGAAGGACGATGTCCGAATTTTTTTGGAAGATCAAGATGCCCTACAGCATCGAAAAGGCCGGAATCCGCCAGTCTTCCAATAAGCTCAAAATATTTTTGCCAGGTGTTTGTAACATCAACCGAGTCCCAGATGTGCCGGTGTACGGGGTTGTCAAAACCCCAGTCTTCGATGTAATGCACGGAGCCGAGAATGAAGTCGAAGTTCTGGGCTGAGAGCCATTGCTGGAGAAATGTTTCGCAGCCGTCATAGTAGTCCGCTTCAATACCGAGCAGAACCCCAGGCGCTTGTCCGTCCTGCAGTCCGGTGACCATTGATCTGTATGAATTGATCTGTGCCATGTCCATACGGTAACCGGCGTCGTATCCGTCAGGACTGGGAATATGGTCCGTGAAGCATATTTCGGGGATTTCAAGCATTCGTGCTGAAGCCCTGTACTCGGCAACATCTCCTGTAGCGTGCTTGCACAGGATAGTGTGGAGATGATAGTCTGGCAACATATTGAAACCCATCTAGCTTTCCATTAATCTTTTTTCAGTTGAGGAGGTGAACAAAATCGGTATGCTACGTTCCGGTATATGACTGATGCCCTTTGTCAAATAGCAGAAATCATGATTGAGTGTCAATTTGTATCTTCCTACCGCTTTGCTCCGTTGATTTTTATAAAAATGACACGCCGGTCGAAGATGCCGCTTGTCGGAGATGCCGCTTGCGGTGCGGTGAGGCGTACCACAGTTCGACGTTGGACGTTCATCTTTTATTTAGGCTTAACGTTTATTTTTCTCAGTTTATCCAAATCGGATTTGCATATTTAATTGCCGGTTTAATAACCTGTAAATGCTCCAAAATAAATAAAATTGACGGTTCGAAAAAGTCGTCACTCCGGTGAACCCCGGATCGGTGTCCGGGGCAGGCTCTGGAGTCCAGACCGTCTGTAGCCATTTGAAAAGACTGTATTTTCCGATAAATCGGAAAATGACAGAATATAGTGTTTTCCGACTTCTTACGAGACCATCAATATTGTTGCATTTACTTTTTTGTCAACCAAGATATCGATTTTTAAGATTTTTATTGATAGGATAAAATTACTGCTAAGAATGAGGGATTTCCCCTATAGACCCGGGGGGTAAGATGTGTTATTTTGTGATGGGTACTATTTTTCCGGAGCATCATTGAGCAGAAGATTATCTGTTTCTGTCTTTTAGTAAAGCGCTGAACAAATGCCAATATTCAAAGGAGATGCAATGAAAACAACATCATTCGTCATTTATTGTTCCCCGTCAGGAACCACCGAACACGTAGCAGAAGTTATTGCGAATGTATTAAAAAATCTTAAGACCGATGTTTTTGTGTTGAATCTGGGAAGAGATCGTAAGTGGTCTTTTGTGTTGGAACATATCAATGAGGTTCAAGAAAATATCTGCCTCTACATGGGAACTCCGGTTTATGGTGGGCATGCAGTTCCGCCGGTGATGGCATTCATTGAAAAACTTCCCCAAGCCAAGGCAGGTTTTGTTGTCCCCTTTGTCACATGGGGAGGTGTTACCAGTGGCGTGGCACTTTGGGAAATGGGGAAAGCGTTCATTCAAAAAGGCTATAAAATTGCCGGGGCTGCCAAGGTGGGAGCCGTTCATTCGATGCTTTGGCAGTCTGAAACACCGCTTTGCCAGGGTCATCCGGATTCAAATGATGATCAGGTGATTACGACACTTACTACCAAAGTCTACAACGGTTTAAAAGACGGCAGCATCCGATCTTTACCGGTGGAAGACCTTGACTACCAGCCGGAAGAGCTTGGGTCGGAAATGAAGAAAACCTCAATCAAGAATGTAAAAGAGAGGCTTCCCCAAAGAGCCATCAACGAAAGGAATTGCACGCAATGCGGCATCTGTGTGGAAGAGTGTCCAGCAGAGGCAATTCGCATGGAACCGTATCCGAAATTCGGTGATGATTGTTTCTGCTGTTTCAATTGTGTGCGATTATGCCCTGAAAACGCTATTGAAGCTGATCTTTCAGGACTTGACGATTTTATTCGGCAAAAAAAAGAAGAGGTTAATGAACAGCCCTTAACCCAGGCATTCCTCGTTGACCATCTAATATCCAATGCTGTCAAGTGACCCAAGAATAAGAGGTATACAAGAAAAATGGAGCAAAATGAAAAAACAGCCCACTACCATACCGATAATATATCGGATGTCGTACTACAGGCCATAGAGAAAGAAAAAGGGAGCCTCAAGGATCTCAAAGTTCATGATCTTGTGCCTATTGAAGGATTTCATATCCGGGGACGCAAGTCTACTGTTGAACTTTCAGAACTCCTCCAAATTAAACCAACTGATAATATCCTGGATGTAGGTTCAGGGCTTGGGGGTTCCGCTCGCTATTTAGCGTCTCAGTATGGTTGTCATGTGGTCGGTCTGGACTTAACTCCCAGCTATGTATCGCTTGCTGCAGATTTATCTGAGTTAGTGGGACTTCAGGACCTTAACACATTCAAATGCGGTAACGCTCTGGAAATGCCCTTTGAAAATGATAGTTTTGATATCCTATGGGTGGAACACGTCCAAATGAATATTTTCAACAAAAAGGAATTTATTTTAGAAATCTCCAGAGTCTTAAAGCCTTTTGGCCGTCTTGCCATCAACGAAGTTTTCAAGGGAGAAAAAGGAGAACCCTACTTGCCCGCTCCATGGTCCAGCGATAAATCAACCAGCTTTATGGTTTCTGCCGCGCACATGAAGCAGTTATTTGAAAATGCGAACTTTACTGTTTTGGAATGGCGTGATGTTACAGATATTTCCAGTCAGTGGTTTCAGGGCATGCTAAAGCGGATGGAGACAAATGGTTCCCCACCATTCGGTGTTCATCTCCTGATGGGGCAAAATGCAAAAGAAAAAATGACTAATGTGGGTCGGAGTCTTGCTAAAGATCGCGCAAAGGTAATTCAGGCTGTTTTAAAACTGATATAATTAGTGTCTATCCATAAATGCAAGATCAAGGCATGCGAAAAAAATAACCGCAGGCATATAGTTGATATTCCGAGGATTATTTTTTGAACATAACGCAGATATTGGACAAAAAGACCATTTCTGGATGGGCACTAATTAAATGGTGGGCGGTGAGGGGTTTGAACCCTCGGCTTCCACCGTGTGAGGATGGCACTCTCCCGCTGAGTTAACCGCCCGGTTTTATGATCTTAAATACCTTCGTGCCGTCGTGTCGTGGTGGCTAATTAAATACAACATAAAAGACTCGCTGTAAACAAAAAATTCAAGCAAGCCCCACCATCCGCTTCATGGCATCCACCTCCTCTTTTTCCAGGAGGCGGTATTCCCCAATCTTCAGGTCCCCCAGTCTCAGTTTGCCGAAACCGGTCCGCATCAGGTGAACCGCGTTGTAACCCACCGCCTCCAGCATTCGTCTGACCTGGCGGGATCTCCCCTGGGTGATGGTTGTCCTGATAATACTGTGGTTTTCATCACGGGAAATTATGGTGGTCTTTGATTGACCGCTGGGTCCGTCTTCCAGTTGAACCCCTCTCCTGAGCCGGTTGACGGCCGCGTCCGTTATTTTGCCATCAACCGTCACTTTATATGTGCGAGGGATCTGGTATCTGGGATGGGTCATGCGATAGGCGAGGTCGCCGTCATTGGTGAACAACAGCAGCCCAAGTGAGTCAAAATCCAGCCGGCCCATAGGATACACCCTTTGTGTGATTCCATTTAATAGCTCGGTCACAAGGCGCCTTCCTTCAGGGTCTTTGAGGGAGCATACGTATCCAAAAGGCTTGTTAAGTATGAGATAGGTCCTCGGGGAGGGTTTGGGGATCTCCCGGCCATCTACTTTAATGCTGTCAGAACCCCATACGGCCCGGATTCCGAGCTCAGTGACCGGACGGTTGTTTACCGTGAGCCGTCCCGATTTGATCCAGTCATCGGCCCTGCGCCTCGAAGTGACGCCGGCCAGAGACAGTATCCGGTTAATCCTCTGTGCCTTCATTCTGGTTCGAGTCGGTGTCAGGGGTGATGGCTTGCTGCGGAGACGGGTCGGATCCTTCCGGGATTTCCTCTTCGCCCGATGTTTCATCCGGGAGCACCTCTTTCAGGGGCATTTCCGTGCCCACTTCATCTATTCCGAAGTCTTTGATCTCTTTTAATTTTGGCAATGAATCGATATTCTTGAGCTCAAATACCTCAAGAAATTTCCGTGTTGTTCCGTAAATGAGAGGCCGGCCCGGAAGGTTCTTGCGGCCCATGATCTTGATGAGGCCCTTTTCCATGAGCGTTTTCAGAATACCCCCCACATCCACACCCCTCAATCTCTCGATTTCCTGTCTCAAAATGGGTTGTTTATAGGCGATTATGGCCAATGTCTCCAGGGCCGCCCGTGACAATCGACTGGGAGAGGTCTTGTGCATCTGGAGAATAAAAGGTGCATATTCGGATTTTGTCCTGAACTGGTAACTCTGGGCCACCTCTTTAAGCACAAAACTCCTTCCCATGTCATCGTATTCCGCCTGGAGTTCTTTCAGCGCCTGTCTGATGCCGGATGATGTCTCATCCACCAGGCAGGCTTGAATATCCCGGGCACTGAGCGGTTTGTCCGATGTGAACAGAAGGGCCTCAATGATTAAACTAAGCTGTTTTTCCTTCGTCTCTGCCATCGCCATTATTCCCGTTTTCGTCAAAAGAGGGGATCAGTTGAATATCGCTTCCATTGGTGGGCTGAAACACTTTTATGAGCCCCAGATGGGCCAGTTCAAGAAGGGCCAGAAATGTAACAATAAATTCTGAAATGGTTCGGTCTTTGCTGAAAATTTCATGAAAAAATATTGCCCCCTTTTCTTTCAGATGCGTCATTATCACTTCCATCTTGTCTTTGACAGACCATTTTTCAAGTTTTACTTGAAGCTTGGCGCCGGGCAACTGCTGATCCAGAACCCGCTTGAATGCATCCATTAACTGGAAGAGGTTGACAGCCAGTTGCGGCCCTTCATCTTTTATCTGGTCCTGAAGGTATGGCTGCATCTGCCGGGAAAAGACATCCCTGTCCAGGAGTTCCCTTTCCGAAAGGTCTTCAGCAGCCTCTTTAAAGAGCATGTATTCCAGGAGCGGTCGGGTGATCTCAAGGGCAGGATCCTCTTCTTCATCGTCTTTTAATTCGGGGAGCAGCATCTTTGATTTGATATGTGTCAGAGTCGAAGCCATTACCAGGAAATCTCCGGCGATGTTTATGTTGAGGGCCTTCATTATGTCAATGTATTCCAGGAATTGATCGGTAATCGTGGCAATGGGTATGTCAAAAATATCCACTTCATTCTTGTGGATCAGGTGGAGCAGCAGATCCAGCGGGCCCTCGAATATTTCCAGTTTGACTTCGTATTCCATTTGGTGATCTTTATTTGTAACTACTCAGGTTATAGGGTTCACGGTTTCCCGCTTTCGCTTCAGACGGGATCTACGCTTCGCTCCGACAGTCAAGGTTAAAAGCGATGAAGGAGGGGCTCCATTCTTTAGACAAATGCCCTGTTCATCCGGTTTTTTGATACGCCAAACGGTTTTGCACACAGAGTCCAAGGAACACGCTATGTCGCTCTGGAAACATGAAGAAAATCCCGGTAAAATCGAAATTAACCGTGAACCTTGAACCGTGAACCCTGAACCCGGTTTACTCTATTTTTATCGCCTCCCTGACCTCCTCCATAGTCTCTATGGCGATGGATCGGGCCCTCGCGTTTCCTTCGGCTATGATCTCCTCGATCTTTTGGGTATCGGCTTCCAGCTCTTTCCTTCTTTCTCTCACCGGTTCAAGGCCTTTTTTCAGACCGGCAGCCATTATCTTTTTGCATTCTACGCAGCCGATACCGGCTGATCTACATTCTCCGTTGATTCTTTCGACAGTTTTCGAGTCTGTGTACATTTCATGAAATGAAAAAACATTACAGACACCGGGATCGCCGGGATCGGTTTTTCTGGCGCGCTGTGGATCGGTTATCATCTGAGCCACTTTCTTGTCAATATCTTCGTCAGAATCTGAGAGTAATATGGCATTGTCATAACTTTTGCTCATTTTACGTCTGTCAATGCCAAGGAGCTTTGACGTAGGGGTGAGGAGGACATCCGGTTCAGGAAAAACCTGGCAGTACATGTGGTTGAAACGTCTAGCTATCTCTCTGGTCAGTTCCACATGGGGCGCCTGATCTTCTCCAACCGGGACGCCGTTTGCCTTGTACATCAGGATATCTGCCGCCTGCAGGACCGGATAGCCCAGAAACCCGTATGTTGAGAGATTTTTTTGAGAAAGCTCTGTGAGCTGTTCCTTATAGGTGGGATTTCTTTCAAGCCAGGGCAGGGGGGTAATCATGGAAAAAATCAAGTGAAGTTCCGAGTGTTCTTTGATCTGCGACTGGATAAAAAAGGTGCACGCTTCAGGATCAAGCCCCACGGAAATCCAGTCAATGATGATGTCATTGATGCTTTCCCGTATAATCCCGGTGTCAGAGTATTCACTGGTCAGCGCATGCCAGTCTGCAATGAAATAGAAGCATTCGTATTCTTCCTGGAGTTTTTTCCAGTTCAGAAGAGCCCCGTGCAAGTGCCCAAGATGTAATTTCCCGGTGGGTCTCATCCCGCTGACGATCCTCTTTCTTTTCATTTCCCTAAGCTCCTTCAATTCGATATTATCTTGTCATGGAGATGGGGCGTGAAGTGGTTCTCCACAAACCTGACTTCATCGTCCCTTGTCTTTATCAGATCATTCAGCCGGGCTTCCAGGACGCGATCAAAAATTTCCCTGAAAACCGGGCCCGGCTTAAATCCCATGTCTGCCAGATCCTTTCCTCTCAATTGAATCTTTGACCCTTTCAGCTTTGTAAAATAGGTGGAGATCAGCCGTTTTGTTTTTTCACTGTTTGAACGTGCCATCATGTAAAGCAATGACTCTGTATCATAAGGGGAAAGCAATGTATAGAGCCGGTAGTTATCTCCGGAAATCTTATAAATCTCACCCAGAATATCGCGCATGTTTTCTCTTTGTGAGAGCATTTTTCTGCTGTTAACGTCCACCATCCCGTTTTTTTGGGCCAGTGCTTTCAAAGAACTGATGCTGAGTGAAGACGTAAGACCATGCCAGTATACTTTCCAGGGCTCAAAAGGTTCCTCCAGATAAAGGAGGTTATACCAGTCGATGACTTTTCGAATTTCCTCAAACAGGAGCTCGACAGTCTTTGTGAACCGGATCTCCGGGGATATGAACTGGAGCAGATCAAATTCATTCATTCTCCTGATGGCCTTGACCGGGTCCTGTTCCTTCAGGATAAGCCGCAATTCCAGGAAGAACCGCCTGTTGGAAGGATCTTTAGGAATGTCTATTTTCACTGCATTTTTGATTAGCGCAAGTGTCAGCTTCCCGATCTTGAAATTGAATCGCTGCTCAAATCTTACGGCACGAAGCATTCGTGTCGGATCTTCGACAAAGCTGAGGTTGTGCAGCACACGCAGTACCTTTTCCTTGATGTCCTTCATGGCCCCGAAATAATCAATCAGGGTCCCGTAGTCCCTTTTATTCAGCTTGATGGCGAGTGTATTTATCGTAAAATCACGGCGATAAAGATCCAGTTTCAGGGAGCTTGTTTCAACAACAGGGGGCGCCCCGGGGGATTCATAATATTCCATTCGCGCTGTGGCCACATCCACCTTAAACCCGTCCGGGAAAATGAGTACGGCTGTCCCGAATTTCTTGTGGCTCCTGACACGTGCTTCGTAGTGGCCGGCAAATTCGTGGGCAAATCGGATGCCGTCACCCTCAATGACGATATCCACATCCAGGTTTTCGCATTTCAGCAGGATGTCTCTCACCAGCCCCCCCACAAGAAAGACATTATACCCGAGCATGTCAGCTATTTCCCCGAAGTGTTTGAGGTGTTGGATGATCTTCCTCGGAAGCCGTTCCTTCAGTAAGGCGGCAATATTTTTCTTCCTCGTGAGATGCGAGGAATCCTTGGAATTATAGAGAAATTCTGGGATCAGGGGGTCTCCCAGCAGGATGTTGAGAAGATCGGTCCTGGTTATTACACCCACCACATTTCCGTTCTCCACAACGGGAAGTATTCTCAGCTTGTTCCGGATAACAAGCTCCTGCACTTCCTTCAGTGGTTCATCCGGGCGGACCGTGGAGAACTCAATGTGCATATATTCCTTTGCTTTCAGGTCTTCAAGGCCAAAATGTAATGCTTTTTCAACAACCTGCCTTGTTAAGTAGCCTCGCAGAGACCCCTCTTTATCCATGACCAGGAGCACATTAATGTCATATCTGGTCATCAGGTTGGTGGCCTTTTTAAGGGTTTCATCCGGCGGGATACTGATTGCAGGGGAAGTCATCATGTCACCGGCTTTCCTGGAGGGATTGATTCGGCTTCTCAACAGGGCCTGCAGTGACCTTTCAACCTGGATCAGAGTCTTGTTTTTAATTGTGGCTGAGGCTGCATGACGGTGCCCCCCGCCCCCCATGGCAAATGTTATTTCTGCCACGTTCACATCTTTTGTCCGGCTTCGGGCGACAAGGTAGATCCTGTTTTCCATCTGGGCCATGGCAAACAAAACATTCAGGTTTCCCATTTCCATCATCTTGTGAACCAGGACGGCAAAGTCTCCGATATATTCATCACTGATGACCTTGGCAAAGACCACTTCTATGCCGTTTATGACCCGGGTTGTGGCCGACTGGGTTAGATCATTCAGGAGCCACACCTGCTCTGCTGTCAGCTCTCTGGTCAGCATGTCAGCAATGGTGTTATGATTTGCCCCCTGTTCGGTCAGCCATGCGGCCGCCTGGTAGTCTTCGGATGAGGTGGAGGAGAATGTGAATGATCCGGTGTCTTCATGGATTCCAAGGCACATGATGGTGGCTTCTTCAGGCGTAACAGAGATGCCTTTTTCTCTGATCAGGCCGGTGAGCAGGGTGGTGGTTGATCCGCTGTTGCAGAGAATTTCAACGTCGCCACGAATGTCGTCTTTGGAAGCCGGGTGATGGTCATAAATGTGGATCTCGACATCTTTTTTGGCCGCTATTTCAGCAAATTTCCCTATCCGGCTTTTCTGACGGGTATCCACGACAATCAGCCTTTTGACCCGGTCAAAATCAATCTGTTTTATCCTGGCAAAATTGAAAATATATGATGTGGAATAGAGAAAAA
>JAFDJF010000613.1 GCA_019307645.1 Deltaproteobacteria bacterium | reverse complement strand
AATGGCTGTGGAGAAAAAATTGAAAGAGGCCCAGGCACAACTCGCTCAGTCGGAAAAAATGGCCTCAATGGGCCAATTGGCAGCCGGCGTAGCGCATGAGATCAATAATCCTCTCGGAGGGATTTTACTCTATGCCAATCTGCTTTTGGAAAGCCTTGATGAAGACAATCCCATGCAAGAGGATCTGGAGTATGTGATAGAAGATGCGAACCGCTGCAAGGATATTGTGAAAAACCTTCTGGCCTACAGTCGTCAGACAAGCCCGACAAATAAAATCATACAGTTTAATGACATTGTGAATCAGAGCTTGGCTTTCATGCGGGATCCAAAGCTTTTCAGTAATATTATAATAAAAAAAGAACTATCCGATCAGATGATGTTGATCAATTCAGACAAGGAACATCTCAGCCAGGTGATTATAAACCTGGTCATGAATGCAATTGCCGCCATGGGGGGAGACGGTACGCTGACATTGCGCACCTGTCGGGATAAGCCTGAAAGGAAGGTTTACCTCGAAGTTGCAGATACAGGTTGCGGTATTCCGGAGGAAAATTTAATCAGGGTGTTTGATCCTTTTTTTTCCACAAAAGAGCTTGGAAAGGGTACAGGCTTAGGCTTAAGCACCGCCTATGGGATTATCAAAGAGGCCGGCGGGAACATTTCAGTAAAGGAGACAAGTTCCGAAGGGACAACCTTCCTTTTAGAACTGCCACTATATGTGCCTTCTGACAGCGGTGAGACTGTATAAATCTGTATATTTTCCTACATCAGGAGAAATCCACAATCATGAAAGAAAAGAAAATACCTGAATTATGGTTTACACCTAAGATTTTGGTAATCGATGACGAAAAACGTATTCGGGACGGTTGTCAAAAGACTTTGAAATTGGAAGGTTTTGAAGTGGCCACGATCGAAAGTGGGACTCTCGGCCTTGAAATTATTGAAAAGGAACATTTTGATATTATTTTGTTGGACCTGATGATGCCCGGTCTGTCCGGCATGGAGGTCTTGGCGCGCGTCAAGGTCCTTCATCCTGAGACAATTGTTATTGTCATAACCGGATATGCCACGCTTGAACACGCCATAGAGGCGATGAAAAAAGGGGCTTTTGATTTTGTAGCAAAGCCATTTTCTCCTGAGGAGCTCAGGAGCGTGGTGTCCAAAGCCATCCAATTCATTCGCACGCTTGAAGACATTGTCACTGAAAATTCCAGGATGCGAGTCCTGATCAATCAACTTTCCGGAGGGGTCATGGCCACCGATGCCCAAAAGAATGTTGCATTAGCCAATCCCGCATTCCTGCGGATGATGAACTATCGCGGTAAAGCAATCGGCCTGCCGGTTACAGAAATTGTTAAAAATAAAGCGCTGAACCAGATGATTGATCAGGCGTTGTCTATGCCCGAATCCGAGTTTGCAGAACTGACGGCAGAATTGGAACCCGAAGGGAAAGGGGACGATGAAGAGACGATGTTAGGTGTCCGGTGCGCGCCATTCAGAGATCGGCTTGGCAGGAATCTCGGCACCCTTACGGTGCTGCTGGACATTACAGCCCAAAAGAAGATGGATCAATTGAAATCCGATTTTGTGGCTATGGTCGCCCATGAAATTCGGAGTCCCATGAATACGGTTCTGGCCCAGCTTAAGGTCGTGCTCGATGGTCTGGCTGGCGATGTGACACAGAAACAAGAGGAGATTTTAAGAAGATCCTCGGAAAAGATAAAGAGCCTTTCCGACCTTTCTACAGAACTTCTGGATCTTGCCAGAATAGAATCGGGTCTGATAACACAGGAGAAAGAACGACTCAATATCTTTGAGATTGTTGCGGATCAGGTGACGTTTTATCAGGCGGCGGCCCAGGCAAAAAACATCAAGTTAGAATTGCGTCAGCCCAGAGCTTTACCTCCCGTGATAGGAAATAAATATAATATGGAGGAAGTATTCTCAAATCTTATCAGCAATGCTATCAAGTATACACCTGAGGGTGGTAACGTAACCGTATCTGCTGCCGATGAAGGAAAAAATATCTGTATCTCTGTCCGTGACACCGGCTATGGGATCCCCGAGGAGGATATTGATCTCGTTTTTGACAGATTCTATCGTGTTAAAAATGATAAAACCAGAAGCATAATCGGTACAGGGCTTGGGCTGGCCATTGTCAAAAGTATTGTAAGCGCACACAACGGTATGGTGCGTGTTGAGAGCAAACCGGACCATGGGAGCACCTTTTGCATCTATATTCCTATCATAGACGCATGAGGTTGAATGATGATTTATGTCTCCCTCCAAAACATGTAGCCAAAAGCTACAAAAGCTGTATCTTATTGCTACAGCATTGCAACATATTGATTTTTCTTTGAATATTGTCTTTAGATTTTCTCTCTGACTTTTCCTGCGTAGCCAATTGCATCACCCCGAATCTGTTCAAAAAGTCTTTTATCAAGACAACCATTTTATTTTTCTTCAAAAAATCCAATAATTTCAAATGGAAAAGATCATTGCACCATAAGATGAGTACTTTTGGCATCCTTATTGCGATATCCTGTTTGTAAAAAGTCTCTATCAGAAGGGCGACTGGCGTATAC
>JAFDJF010000612.1 GCA_019307645.1 Deltaproteobacteria bacterium | reverse complement strand
CACCATCCGGGGCCTGGCTTTGGACTATGCCCGAAGAAAACCCGTGGCCACCTACCGGGGCATGGGGATGCAGCGAACCTTCCACGGAGACCTCACCTTCAGGGCAATAAACGCGCTTGCAGCCGTTACCGGTAATCTACAACCGGGCTCTCCCCGTCTGTATTGCTATGAGATGATTGGGGGTCAGCCGGGGATTTCCGGCTGCAACTTTGTCCCGATATTGAAGCTGTATGATGTTATTGCCGGCGGCGACCCCTACCCAATTAAGGCCCTGTGGATTGCCAAGCACAATTTTGTGAACCAGCTTCCGGATAAAGGCCGAATCATCAGGGAACTCCTGCCAAAGATTGACTTCATCGTTGTTGCAGAACTCTTCATGAACCCAAGCGCACAATATGCCGATATCGTCCTCCCGGCCTGCACCTTTTATGAACAGAGCGATTTATTCCCACCCACCATCGGTATCCCCGGAGGGTCAAAGTACTTTCAACTGCAAAACAAAGTCATCGAACCGCTGCATGAGTGCAAGCCGGATCCTGAAATTTTAAAAGAACTCGCCCGCAGGATGAATCTCGGCGACCATTTTGAGAAAACTCAGGAGCAATTTATCGAATCAATGCTCGCCTCCGGCTATCCCTCGGAAGTGGGAATAACTATGGAAATGTTAAAGGAAAATCCAGTAGCGGCTCCGGCAAATTACACCAACGCACCCGACTTCGCAACCCCCTCGGGAAAGATGACATTCTACAGTGAAAAGCTTGTGGAGATGGGACAGCAGTTGCCGTGTTACATGGAGCCGTTAGAGAGCAAAATGAACCCGTTGAGCAAAAAATATCCACTGGTTTTTCTGAACACCCATACTCGATACCGCACACACTCCATTTTCGCCAACCTGCCGTGGCTCTCTTATCTGGACCCCGAGCCCGTACTGGAGATTCATCCGAATGATGCTGAACCCAGAGGCATCCGTGAAGGAGAGGTCGTTCGCGTTTTCAATGACCGGGGAAAAGCCAAGCTAAAAGCCAAGGTTCATGAGGGTATCAAGCCCGGCACCGTCAATGTGACTCAGGGATGGTGGCCGGAACACTTTCTCGAAGGCAGTCACCAGACCTTAACCCACGCTAAGATCAATTTAGCTCAGGAAATATTATATGAGCCAAATTCAGCTTTGTATGATGTTTTAGTGGATGTAGAAAAAGTCAGGGAGGGGTAAAAAATGACTAAGAGATACGGTTTGGTTATTGATCTGGATCGGTGCACCGGGTGCCAGACTTGCGCTGTTGCGTGCAAAATGGAGCACGGCCTGGAACATATCTCCGGAATCAGGGTGGAGACGATCGGCGGTCCCGGTCGCGATACGCCCGCCGGAAAATATCCGAACTTCACCATGTACTACCTGCCGATACCTTGTATGCACTGCAGCGAGCCGCCTTGTTTACCTGCCTGCCCGGTTGAAGCGATAACCCGGCGTCAGGACGGAATTGTGCTCATCGATGAAGAGATTTGCGACGGCTGTCAGCAATGCCTTGAGGCCTGCCCCTATGACGTGCCGGTCTACGATGCCCAGAAAAATAAAGTATGGAAGTGCACGCTGTGTTCCCACCGCGTGGATCAGGGACTCGAACCATTCTGCGTTTCATGCTGTGAAATGGAAGCCATGTTTTTTGGCGACATTGCTGACCCTGTCAGCCATGTTTCACAACTTTCGGACAAAAAGAAAGCCCATGTGCTAAAGCCCGAGCTGGAAACAGCCCCGGCTGTCAGCTATTGTCCCACAAGGCCTCCCAGAATCTGATACAAGCTCTGGCGGGTGGATAGAAGAATTAGATTTACAGAACAGTTCCTATTAAAAAGGGAAGGTACCCGGTTGAAGGAGTACCGTAGCAGGGCAGGCTTGAAAATTACCCAAGCCCCACGGTCTGTCGGGGGAGCGAATCTTCTGAAGAGGGTTGAAAATGTTGCGGGAAACTGGAAAAAGAGTCGTTCGTACGGTCTGTACTGAAAAAGACGGGTGTTCCTGTGGGCTGTTGGCTCATGTGGAGGACGGCATCCTCGTAAAGGTTGAGCCTGATGATTTTCCCGAGCCCGGATACCGCAATATATGCGCCAGGGGGCTGTGTCTTCCGAAACTGGTATATCATCCGGACAGACTCAAATACCCCATGAAGCGTGTGGGTGAAAGAGGGGACGGAAAATGGCAGCGCATTTCCTGGGATGAGGCCCTGGACACCATTGCCGCAAGGTTCCGCAGTATGGCGGAAAAATATGGCCCAACCTCCATGGGTTGGGTAACGAACGAAGGGAAAATACTCTCAGGTCCCATATATCAAAGATTTGCCGGCACCTGGGGCGGCACCTATGTATCGACTCTGGGTCCGGGCGATGCCGCAGGCCCCTGTGCAGACATTACCAGTTACGGGTCAATGATATGTTATGCGGAATTGGGCGGGTATACGGCCCAATTCGAAAATCCGCAGATGTATGTTGCCTGGGGATCCAATCTGTATGTTGCCTGGGGATCCAATCTGGCAGAGACCACAACAGCCTACTACCGACGAATGATGACCGCAAAAGAGCGAGGGGCCAAGATCGTGGTTATTGATCCCCGTTTCACACCGACTGCAGCCAAGGCAGACGAATATTTGCCCGTCCGGCCCGGCACTGATGCAGCCCTTGCTCTGGGAATGATAAATGTTATCATCAACCGCAGATTACACGATGAATCTTTCATTGTCCGGTATACTGTAGGACCACTATTGGTCCGAAGCGACAATGGCTTGTTCTTGAGGGAGAAGGATGTCGCCTCAGGAGAATCAAATGACAGCTACATGGTATGGAATAAGAATACCAATAGTTTTAAAAAATATGACGAACCAGGCATAGTTCCGGCCATAGAGGGGTCGTATATTGTAAATGGGATTACATGTAAACCCGCTTTTCAATTACTGGTTGAGCTTGCTGCAAAATACTCGTTGAAGACGACATCCGAAATTACGGAGCTTAACTCTGATGATATCGAGAAATTTGCCTTGGACTACGCAACTCGCAAACCCGTGGCCTGCTACAGAGGTTGGGGACTTCAGCGCACGTTTCACGGAGACCTTTCGTATCGAGCAATTCTCACGCTATCTGCCATTACCGGCAACGTCGGGACCAAAAGTGTAGACAACTTTCTATTTTATCTCAACTGGGGACCTTTTTACAGTCCGGACGGGAAAAGTTTTCAAACTTTGCCACTTTTAACGGCGTATGACGCAATTTTAAATGAAGAACCCTATCCTCTCAGGGGCCTTTGGATTGCAGGGGCTAATCTGTTAAACCAGTCTCCCAATTCCCACAGGGTAATCAAAGAAATCCTCCCCGGTCTTGAACTTATCGTCGTTGTTGACTTGTTTATGACTCTTACCGCCGAGTACGCCGACATTGTGCTACCGGTTTGCTCTTCCTTTGAATGTATTAATATGGGTATGGGTTTTATACACCCATACCTCCAACTGCAACAAAAAGCCATAGAACCCCTACATGAATCCAGGTCGGACTTTGATATTATTGTCGATCTAGCACGGAGACTGGACTTGGGTGAATATTTTGACAAGAGCCCCGAAGAATTCCTGGAACTGATACTTTCTTCGGAGCATCCTGCTATGAAAGGGATAACGCTGGAGAAGCTGAAACAGGGCCCTGTCCGCGCTCGATCTTCCGGGGATCCACCGTATACGACGCCGTCCGGGAGGATTGAATTCTATTCGGAAAAGTTGCTGGAATTCGGTGAAGCGCTGCCTGTATACAAAGAACCACTGGAAAGCCGTAACAGACCCGAAGCG
>JAFDJF010000611.1 GCA_019307645.1 Deltaproteobacteria bacterium | reverse complement strand
GAAGCCATGGACATCGCCCGTAATACTCTACATTTTTTAGGTCTGGTCGGTTTTGAAGACAGAATAACCTACAAGCTTTCCGGGGGTGAAAAAAAGCTGGTCTCCCTTGCCACGGTACTTGCCATGGAACCGGAAGTTCTGCTCCTGGATGAACCGACCAGCGGACTTGATGACAGGACAAAGGCCACGTTAAAAGACGTGCTGTCGAACCTTGATCTTTCCTACATATTAATATCCCACGAAATCGATTTCCTGGCTGACATAACGAATGCCATCTATACCATGGAAGACGGCAAGATCCTTTTTGATCAGGAGATCCATGTACACCAGCATGTCCATGCCCATACCCACGGGACATATATCCATGAACACGAATAAAAAAAGGGGTCACCTCTGCGGATGAACCCCTTTTTAAAATTTATCAACAACAGTTTATGCCAATCCGGCGATTTCCTCCTTTATCGTTACTCCGATCTTGTACAGGACAGTCAATACCAGAAAGCCTATGGCCCATATCCCGAGGGCAATAAGAACTTCGGGTACTGTCGGGACATATTCATTAACATGATGCAAAGGGTTCGGTACAAACCCGCCTGAAATCATTCCAAGCCCTTTGTCAATCCATGTACCTACAAATACGCACACACAGGCTACGGGCAGAACGATATCGTTTTTACGAGTTACCGGATTGACGAGCAGAATAATCGACACCACCATCAGTATCATGGATGCCCACATCCAGGGCACCAGAACACCCTTTCCGTTCAGTCCTACAAAAAGGTACTTGAAGTGATCCATATGTTCGGGAATCCTGCTGTAGAATACAACAAAAACCTCACATAAAAAGAAGAACACATTCACGCAAATTGCGTATGCTACGATCTTGGCCAATGACCGGATCTGTTCCTTGCCCGGGTCAAACTTGGTAAACTTCCTGACAATCAAACATAACAGGATTAAAAGCGCCGGACCTGCAGCAAACGCCGAAGAAAGAAAGCGTGGCGCCAGGATGGCGGTCAGCCAAAAACCTCTGCCCGGGAGACCGCAGTAAAGATAGGCCGTTACGGTATGGATACTGACAGCCCAGGGAATGGAAATATAAATCAGCGGTTTCAACCAGCCGGGCGGAGCAACATTGTTGCGTTCAGCTTCCAAAACCTTCCAGCCGATAACGATATTCAGTAAAAGGTACACGTTTAAAACGATCATATCCCAGAAAAGAACCGAATTGGGGCTCGGGTGCAACAGGACATTGACAACCCGAGTGGGTTGTCCGAGGTCCACAAAGATAAACAGAACGCACATGGTCACCGAAGCGACCGCTAAAAATTCTCCCAGAATGGTAATCCTGCCAAACGCCTTATAGTTGTGCAGATAGTAAGGGAGAACCACCATTACCGCCGATGCCGCCACACCGACAAGAAAGGTGAACTGGGCAATGTAAAACCCCCACGATACATCCCTGCTCATGCCCGTAATTCCCAGGCCGAAACTAAACTGCCACAGATAGCAGGCAAAACCAACACCGATAACGGCCGAAAGCGCCGCCATCCATACATAGTATCTCTTGCTTCCTGTTAACGCCTTTTCAAGCATAGCCACCTCATACAATATAGAAAATTGATGGCCCAGCACCAAGGGCCGGTTTACGACGAATCGTGAAATTGGTTCTTAATAGTTCTCTGACTTCTGATTCAGGATCATCCAGGTCGCCGAAGGCCAGTGCACCGTTGGATACCTCCACACAGGCGGGAATCTTACCCACTGCCAGTCTTTCCGCACAGAAATTACACTTTTCAACAACCCCTTTTGTCCTTGTGGGAAACGCAGGATTAGTCTCCTTGATAAAGGGGCGCGGGTCCCTGAAATTGAAACTTCTCGACCCATATGGGCATGCAGCCATACAGAATCTGCAACCGATGCAACGATGAAAATCCATCAGCACAATGCCGTCCGCCCGTTTAAAGGTTGCCTTAGTGGGGCAGACTCTGACACAGGCAGGCTTTTCACAATGGTTGCAAAGTGTTAAAAAAGGCAACTGCTCAACCCTTTCATCAAGAAATTCGTGTTCCTGGGTTGGAAAAGCATGTTTGAATTCTTCCATCCAGATCCACTTGATCTCATGTCTCATATTTTCAAACTTGGGAACATTATGAATCTTGTTGCAGACCTCGATCATCGGTTCGAGATCCTCTTCAGATTCGAATTTGCGGGTGTCTACGACCAGGGCCCATCTTTTGGCGGTCAGGACATTTTCACCCTTTATTACTGTGGGTTTGGCTGCTTCACCCGAGGCCAGCACTTCGATTACAGGCCTGACCCCTAAACCCAGTGCTGATAATCCAGCTATTTTCAAAAAGCTTCTTCGGCCGCTTTCCATCACATCTCCTCCTTCGGATCAACGTGGCAATCCCAGCAGTAAGGGGATACCGAAGCATAATTGTGACACTTGTCACAAAATTCTGCCTTTTCAGTGTGACAATCCAAACAGGTGTTGGACAAACTCATTTCAAATTTCTTCCCGCTGCTGTTCACATAGATTCTCTTGGCGTCGCGTACAACCGTATCCCTCCAGTCATTAAGGATCTGCATATGC
>JAFDJF010000610.1 GCA_019307645.1 Deltaproteobacteria bacterium | reverse complement strand
CTCATTGAGGCAGACGGGCTCTGGCATGGGGGAGAGATTTTAGGACTGTCAAATTTCTGTCAGCAAAATGGAATTTTTCCTGGCTAAAAACGCCTTTGATTACGATTCGAGCGATCTGATTTCCTATTGTCACGATGATCCGAATGATATTTCCTGCCGTGCCGCTTGCCATGCTTCCAATTTTTATGACTATAGTTATGATGACCTCTGTAATGGCCATAACGACAGGAATCATGGCGTCCTGACGCACCACCGTAATAAAAAGGCGGTGGAGGTGGAGGTGGAAGAAAAAATGGTGGCAGGCCGCTAATTGAAAAATGAAGAGCCGGCCCCCATCCGTAGCGGGATGCACAGTCTGCCATGGCAAAAGTTGCCGTAAAAGAATAACCCAGGACAGCAATCAACGATATTATAATGAATTTTTTCATTTTCCTCCTTTTTTCTAATATAGAAGGTTGCAGATTTGACCGCCATATCTATGGCAGTGGCCTTTATTATGTTAGACATGCTTCGAAGAAAAAAAGTTTACACGGACCTGTGATTTTCTGGTAAAAACCCGGACGGTTCTAGGAGGCTATCCCGAATTTCTCACCACATTTCGTGGCGAGGCCCTTGAGATGCCGCAGGCGCTACTGGCCGGAGGCCGGAAGGAGAAACTATCCCGGGATACAAATAAATTCTGTTTGTCGGTAGAAATATCCTGTAAAATCGAGTATGAATGACAATAGAATCAACCCGCTAAGGGTTCGCGCAAAAATAAATTCACATTTTAGCGCGAGCCCTAAGGAGGAAAAAATGACCGTTGTCCATGGTTTCCAATTGCAAAAAGAGCAAGAAATCGAGGAACTGAGAACCCATGCCTGGGTTTTTCGCCACGAAAAAACCGGTGCTGAACTTCTGTCCCTGACAAATGACGACGCAAACAAAGTCTTTGGCGTCATATTCAGGACACCGCCCACAGATTCAACCGGGGTGGCTCATATACTGGAGCACTCCGTGCTCTGCGGATCAAGAAAATATCCGGTAAAAGAACCTTTTGTGGAACTGCTGAAAGGGTCCCTGAAGACCTTTCTCAATGCCTTCACTTATCCCGATAAGACGTGCTATCCGGTAGCAAGCCAAAACCTTCAAGACTTTTATAACCTCATTGATGTGTACCTGGATGCCGTCTTTTTTCCTCGTCTGACGCCACAAATCTTTCAGCAGGAGGGCTGGCATTTTGAACTGGAAAATTCCGGCGAATCGCTCACTTATAAAGGCGTTGTCTTTAATGAAATGAAGGGCGCTTATTCATCGCCGGAAAATGTGCTTTCCGAATATTCACTTCAATCCCTCTTCCCGGACAACACATACGGGCTTGATTCGGGTGGAAACCCGAAACACATCCCCGATCTTACGTTTGAGCAGTTTCAAACCTTTCACAATAAATATTATCATCCTTCAAATGCCAGATTTTATTTCTACGGCGATGATGACCCTGAAAACAGATTGAGACTTTTAAACGAACACCTCAAGGATTTTGATCCCATTAAAATTGATTCCACAGTCCACCTGCAGACTCCTTTTCATGAACCAAGGCGCTTCGTGCGTCCCTTCATGGCAGGGGAGGAAGAAGGCAACAACTTAAAAGGCATGACAACTCTCAACTGGTTGCTTCCAGAAGCCACTGATGTGGCGACAAATTTTGCTCTCCGGATTCTGGAGCATATCCTTCTGGGAATGCCGGCCTCACCGCTTCATAAGGCATTGATCGACTCCGGTCTGGGGGAGGATCTCGCAGGAGGCGGCCTGGGGACTGAACTGCGGCAGATCTATTTCTCCACAGGTCTCAAGGGGATTAAGGTGGAAAATGCAGACAAGATTGAAGCCCTTATTATGGAAACCTTAAACAATCTTGCCCAAAAGGGTATTGATCCTAAAACCGTGCAAGCGGCCCTCAACACCATCGAATTCCGGTTGAGAGAAAATAACAGCGGGAGTTTTCCAAGGGGATTGCTTCTTATGCTTCGCTCCCTTACAACCTGGCTCTATGACGGCGATCCCCTGTCCCTGCTGGCCTTTGAAAAACCTCTTGAGATGATAAAGTCCAGCGTACAGTCAAACAGCGCCATTTTTGAAGAAATGATTAATCGGCTGTTTGTTAATAACCCCCACCGCACTGCAATGATCCTCGATCCCGACCCGGACCTTAGAGAAAGAGACAATGCATCCGAAAATGACCGACTGGCCAAAGCCAGGGCAGCCATGAGCTCGGAAGAAATGGACCGCCTCATAGAAAAAACCCTGGAGTTGAAACGGATGCAGGAAACGCCTGATTCCCCCGAGGCCCTGGCGTCCATCCCTGTCCTACGACTTGCTGATCTGGACAAACAAAACAAGACCATCCCACTTTCGCTTTTTGATCGGCAGGGAACGCAGATCTTATTTCATGATCTTTTCACCAATGGCATTGTCTATTTTGATCTAGGTCTCAATCTACGGACCCTGCCGGATAAATACCTCCCTTATGTGCCGCTGTTCGGCAGGAGCCTTGTTGAGATGGGAACCCACGAGGAGGACTTTGTCTCTCTCATGCAGCAAAAAAAAAAAAAAACAGGG
>JAFDJF010000609.1 GCA_019307645.1 Deltaproteobacteria bacterium | reverse complement strand
CCTTGTCCCGATCTTTGGTCTTTTCGGCGTAAAGGTACATGCCCCCGGCGATAACCGAAGCGGCCATGATGCCTGTGGCGCTTATCCTTATCTTATCCAGGTCCTGGTTGACCACCTTATTGGGCGCCACGACAAATCCCAGATCCCGGGGTCGGGTCGGCAGGATGGTCAGCATATCCGTGCCGCCCGCCTCTGTTATGCCCATGATGTAACTTGACCCGCCTCTCCGCTGAACCCGGCGCTCGGCCTCCTTAATGATTTTGTGCTTATAGTCGAAGTGGAGTGCACCCACCGGACAGGCGGCGACACAGGCAGGTTTCATATAGTTGAGAAGCGGTGTTCTGTTGTAGCACATGTGGCATTTCCGGGTGACCCGTTTCTCAAAATCAAATCGGGGAACCTTGTAAGGGCAGGCCTGAAAGCAGTATCGGCAGCCGATACATTTATTTTCGTTGATAACAACCGGCCCCCCAGGTAATTTGGCAATGGCTTTTACAGGGCAGACACCTTCGCAGGCAGGCCGTATACAGTGCTGACAAGCCCAGTGCCCGTAAGTTTTCCTGCTCCTGTTTTTCGCATCAATGCGGAGGTTGACCACTACCCAGTTGTTGGCGGAAAGATCAAGTTCCCGATCAGTGATCAGCTCATATCTGTCCACTTTCAGTCCATTCCACCGCTTGCAGGCGGACATACACCGCTTGCACCCGATGCATCTCCCCGTATCAACCAGTTTTCCGTATCGCCTCGTCTCCCCGTAAGCAATGCCGACATTCCCCAACGCGGCATAAAGTGGAGCGAAGGCCAGAACTTTGAGAAAGCCTCTCCTGCCGATCGTCTTAGCCGGCGTGTGGGTCGTTTTTCTATGCCATATAGTCCGTCCCATGTCATTTCTCAGGTTGCTCCAGCCTTTGATGGACGGTAAGGGGTTTGGGCATGTCATTCTTTTTGGCGGCTTCCAGAAAGCCGGCCAATGCCTCAACAGGCGTATTTTTGTGATGATGGCAGCTGTTGCATGCATTGGGCTGCTTGTCTAAACCGCTTGCTTTAAGTGTGGCCTGGGGAAACATGAATCTGAAGGTGTGGCTGTGCGCATCGCCGGCCTCGCCGATCTTTGCCACCCGCGGCATGTGACAGCGAACACAACTGCCAAAGGTGTGGATCCGGTGGACCGAACGGTACGATGGCGTCGTATGACAGCTCTTGCACAGTTTGTCTTCAAACAACCGGGTTTTTGAGCGAATGACGACCATGGGGTTCGGCACCTCTCCAAAGGATTCCAGTACACTCTTGCTTTTGTGGACACTGTGGCATGTGATGCAGGTCACGCCCACCTTGGCGTGTTCGCTCTGCTTCCAGTCAAGATACTGCTGATTGCTGTGTTTTGACTCTTTGCTGGGCCAAAATCTGTCGGGATGGGCAGCTGGATTAAACTCGTCGAAATAGAGCCGGATATTGGCCTCTCCCTTATGGACCTGATAATCGACCGGGTAGGCATACTTTCCGGTCTTGTCATGTCCTCCGGTATGACAGGAGCCGCATATCTGAGCAGCCAAGTGTGGGGTGAGTCGGGATGCCTGAATGACCGTAGGGATCTCATAACCGGGAACGGCTTCCACATGATTGCTCCCCGGGCCATGGCAGGCCTCACAGGCAATCCCCATTTCCACGAAGGTTTTCTTCTCCGGATCGACACCGGTTGCGTGGCATCCGGCGCACCTGTTAAACCAGTTTCTCTTGTCCGGCTTGTCGGGAAAATAGGGCTTCCAATCTCCGTTGGTCACGTTGTACTGAGCGGGAAATACGATGAGGTCTTGACCCTCTTTTTTCAGATACTGCTGCTTCCATTGACTGCCCAAAACGTAATCCACCTCTTCTTTGGTAAAGGTCCTCACATCGCTGGAGCTCTTGAAATCGCCGATATTTGCCGACCGCTCGAGCTTTGTATCCCGCATCATCCTGGAGTGAAGGGAAGTCTTCCAGTCCAGATATGTTCTTTCGTGGCACCGCTTGCACGTTTGAGAGCCGACAAAGGTAGCGCCGTCCCGTGTTTTGTACTTTCCTTCAAGCATTTTCCCCTCGTGATCCAACTCCATTTTCAGGCCAATGGTCGTAGCGATAACAACCAACAGAGCAACGGCGAAAACAGCACCGATGATAAGCGGTATCTTTGGAATATTTTTCATCCCGAGGGTCCCTTCCCTACTTTCTCAAATACGTCAAATTTTCAAAATAGAAACAGTGCAACAACCTGAATCTCTCGTCATGGTTGTGTTAGACACAATTTATTTCTTTCTTTTCAAATTCTAAGAAATTCTTGGTCAACGAAGCCATTGCCCGATAAAATGGCAATTCCGCTTCCTGAACAACTTTTTCACAGAAATCTGGAATCCACCGGCCAAGGTGTTCTTGGATAAATTTCTTCTCTATTTTCATGCAATACAGAGCCCCTTCTTCATCTTCCTCCTTCCACGCTTGCTCTTCCCGCAGCGTTACCTGTTGCATAAACTCCAGCTCCACACTGATGTGGTCGGGAAGCCCCTTGTATTCGGGCTTGTATTCAAGTCCTGAAGACTCGATAAAATTTTTAACATCCACCGT
>JAFDJF010000608.1 GCA_019307645.1 Deltaproteobacteria bacterium | reverse complement strand
GGGTGCTGAACAGGATCCTATTAAACATGCCCATCTGATGATTGCCCATATCGATAAAAAGCGCAAAGCACTCGGTATCGATAAGGCAAGGGAAAGGGTCATGATGGATTTTGCAGCACGTCAGGCGCTTTAGGTATAATCAGAATCATGTATTGTGAATTTATAATCATTAAATATAAAATCCTCAACGAAGGAGGAACGAAATGTCAAGATTGATAGCATTTGCTGCCATCCAGGGCGGCTATAAAGTTGTTGCACAGGCCGAAGGAGCATTACAGCAAGCTCTTGAAACTTATAATGCGGATACAAAGATAGAATTTCCCAATACCGGCTACTTTCTGCCGGTCATATATTCACTTTTCGGAATCAAGGTTGAGACCCTTGAAGATATGCAGGAACCCATGGAGATTGCACGGGGTCTTCTTCCCGCTCATATCAAAGGTAAAAACTGGCTTCCTTTCCTGGGTCCTCTTCTCGACGCAGGAATGGCAGGCATCATATCTTATGAAGTTATAGAAGCACTCAGGTATCTTAACGAGCCTGACTTTTATTTCCATGCAGAAGATCCGGATATCGATGCTGGAAAAATCTGGCTTGGAGCTGCTGATGACACAATATTCAGGAAAAGAGGGGTCGAATTTGTTGACGGTTCAGCTCCCGGTTTTGCAGCAATAGTAGGCTCTGCGCCTGATGTTGAAACAGCAAAAATGATCGTTGAAGATTACCAGAAAAGAGGCCTTTACATTTTCTGTGCGGCAAACCACAACGGAACAACCGTTATTGAACAGCTTGTTGAAGCCGGTCTTCAAATAGGTTGGAATACCAGGATTGTACCTTTTGGGCCTGACATCTCATCTGCGGTTTTTGCCTTGGGATTTGCAAACAGGGTTGCAATGGCCTTCGGTGGCGTTCAGCCAGGTGATTATAGAAAGATTCTCATGTACAACAAGGATAGGGTTTTTGCATTTGTCAATGCCTTGGGGGATGTGGGAACCGAGTGGGGTGTTGCTGCTGCAGGATGTGTAAACTGGGGTTTTCCCACAATAGCAGATACAGACATTACCGAGATCCTTCCCACAGGTATCTGTACATACGAGCATGTTGTAGCTCCTGTTTCCCATGATGAAATTTGTGCGAAGTCGGTTGAAGTCCGTGGACTCAAAACCCTTGTTTCCGACATTGAGATTCCGTGTGCATTTGGTCCGGCCTACGAGGGTGAGCGGGTCAGGGGTGCCGACCTTTACTGCCAGATGGGTGGTGGCAAGAGCCAGTGCACCGAGCTTTGCAAGATGGCCGATATGAACGATATCGAGGACGGTAAGGTGGTAATAGTAGGAAAAGACATCGGTGATCTCAAGGAAGGTGACACACCGCCCCTTGGTATTTATGTCCAGGTTGCAGGCCGTGAATTCCAGACTGACTTCGAGCCGATTATCGAACGTCAGGTTCATCATCTGGTCAACTACATCCAGGGTATCATGCATATCGGCCAGAGAGATATTTCCTGGATCAGGGTGGGTAAAGCCGCTGTGGAAAAAGGGTTTACCCTAAAGGATATCGGTGTCGTATTACATGCCAAGTTCCATCAGGATTTCAGCAATATCCTGGACAAGGTACAGATAACCCTTTACAGCAAGAAAAAAGATGTTGATGACCTTACCAAACGGGCAAGGGGTGAATACAAGAAAAGAGATGAGCGTGTTGAGAACATGACCGATGAAAGTGTTGAAACTTACTATTCCTGCACACTATGTCAGTCATTTGCCCCCAACCATGTTTGTTCGGTCAGCCCCGAAAGAACCGGACTTTGTGGTGCATACAATTGGATGGACTGCAAGGCGTCCTTTGAAATAAACCCCACAGGGCCGAACCAGCCAATAGAAAAGGGCGAATGTATCGATCCTGTTCTGGGACAGTGGAAAGGTGTTAACGACTTTGTTTTCAAGGCATCCAGGGGCGCTGTAACTCACTATAATTTTTACTCAATCGTTAATGATCCAATGACAACATGCGGATGCTGCGAGTGTATTGCCGCTATGCTGCCCTCCTGCAATGGTGTTATGACGGTGAGCAGGGATTATGCAGGGGAAACCCCATGCGGTATGAAGTTTACAACACTTGCCGGTGTTATGGGCGGAGGGGCGCAATCACCTGGATTTGTCGGCCATTCAAAATACAATATTACCCAGGGTAAGTTCATCACGGGTGATGGTGGACTATCCCGCATGGTATGGATGCCCAAAATACTGAAGGAAGAGATCAAGGAACGGATAGATAAGCGAGGTAAAGAGATAGGCGTTCCTGATCTATATGACATGATCGCAGACGAGACAGTGGGAATTACAGAGGAAGAGATCCTTCCGTGGCTCGAGAAAAAGGGGCATCCTGCCCTTAAAATGGACCCGCTGATTGGATAGTAAATTGGGAAAGTTGCGTGTTGCGTGTTATTTTTTAATAAAAACACGCAGCACGTAACTCGTAACCCGCAACACGATATAAGGAGACTAAAATGGCATTAACCGGTATTCAGATTTTCAAACTCCTGCCGAAAACCAACTGTAAGGAATGCGGCGTTCCCACGTGCCTTGCTTTTGCCATGAA
>JAFDJF010000607.1 GCA_019307645.1 Deltaproteobacteria bacterium | reverse complement strand
AGAGATGGCCGAGTTGGCTGAAGGCGCTCGCCTGCTAAGCGAGTGTAGGGTTTAAAGCTCTACCGAGGGTTCGAATCCCTCTCTCTCCGCCATTAATTCTGTCCTGTGTCGTTTCGCTCCCTCTCTTCAATCCTTGGCCTTCCGCCAGGCAGTGCCTTCTTTAGTATCAACTACCTCGATCCCCATTTTTTTCAGTTTTTGGCGCAGGTTATCGGCTGTGCCCCAGTCCTTGTCTTCTCTTGCCCGTTCTCTCTGTGCGATCAAGTTTTTAGCCTCCTGATCCATCTCCTCCGGTTCAAGCGCCATAACTCCCAGTACAGAATCGATGCTTTCCAGAGCTTTAATCACCTTTTTTTTCCCAGAACTGGAGAGCCCGATTTTGTCCATAATAATGTTGAGGCGGCGGATGAATTGGAAAAGGGCGGCCAGTGCGGCAGAAGTGTTAAAGTCGTCGTCCATTGACTCCGAAAATCTATTCTTTAAATCATAGACAGCCTGATCCACATCCAACTCATCATTGCCAGACCGGCAGAAGTGCACCTTTTGAACAAAGCTGTCAAGATGATCGATGGTATTTTTCACGGCCTGTAGCTTATTGTGTGAAAAGAAGATGGATTTTCTATAGTGGTGGCTCAGCATCCAATATCGTATTTCCCTTCCAGAGTACCCTTCAGCAAGAAGACCTCTCAGGGTCAGTGTGTCATCGTTTGGCTTTTGCGAATGTTTTTCGCCGTTAACCATGACCAGTTCATTGTGGACCCAGTAGTTTGCGGGAAGGGTGTTTGACAGCGCCTGATTGATGGCGATTGTGTTTTCATGGTGAGGAAATGTCAGATTAACGCCACCCGTATGAATATCATATGTTGAACCCAGGTATTTGAACGCCATGGCCGAGCACTGCAGATGCCAGCCTGGTCTTACATTGCCCCACTGCGTCTTGAAATATATCCCTCTCTTCAATTCACTGAGGGTTGATCTCTTGAGAAGCGTAAAATCGCGCGGGTTTTCCTTTTCGTACTCATCAAGATCCACGGTTTTTCCGAGTTTGATCTTTTCCAGATCGATTCCTGAGAGCCTCCCGTAGTCTTTGAAACGGGAGATGTCAAAATAGACAGAGCGGAATTTTTCGTATGCGTACCCTCTTTCGAGGAGCTTTTTAGTGAGCTCTATCATGTCGTCAATATGCTCGCTCGACCGGGGATAAGCAGTGGCCCTTTTTATGTTTACCTCATCAATGTCTTCCAGGAACGACTGGTAATATTTATCTGTAAACTTTTTCAGGGGCATACCGGCCATTTCAGCGCCTTCAATGGTTCGGTCATCCAGGTCGGTGACATTCATGATGTGTGTGACCTGGTATCCCTTGAATTCCATATAACGCCTGATCAGGTCTGAGAACAGAAAACGCCTTGCATGGTCCAGGCGAATCACTTCGCAAAGGGTCGGTCCGCAGGAATACAGGGTCACCCGGTTTTCTTCAATCGGAATAAACTCCTCCTTCCCTCGACTCAGGGCGTTAAAAATACGCAATCCGGATGTCTTTTTAGTCACAAAAAGAGGTGTGCTGAGATATCTCTCACCGCCATCCGGGAAGATCGTAACGATTTGTCCCTTTGTCATCTCCCTGGAGATCCTGAGGGCTGCGGCCATGGCTGCCCCGGAACTCATCCCGACAAATATGCCTTCTTCTTTTGCGAGCATCCGTGATGTTTGATAGGCCTCCTCATCGTCAATATGGATGATGCGATCCAGTCGCTTTTTGTCAAAAATACCTGGCTGGTATGATTCTTTCATATTTTTGAGGCCTTGAATCTTATGTCCCAGATAGGGTTCGACGCCTACAATCTGAACCTCAGGCTTGAGTTCCTTGAATCGTCTGCTCAATCCCATCAGCGTACCGGTTGTTCCCATGGTTGCCACAATCACATCCAGATTGCCGTTTGTCTGTTCCCAGATTTCCATGGCAGTACCGTGGTAATGGGCCATCCAGTTCGCATCGTTATTGAATTGATCGGCGAGCCAGTACTTTTCGGGGTCTTTTCTGGCCAGATTATAGGCAAATTCGATGGCTCCGTCAGTTGAAAGTCGCGCTGATGTAAATTCTATTTCTGCGCCAAGCGCTCTAAGGATTCTCGCCCGCTCTTCACTGACCGATTCGGACATGATGAGCAGAATCCTGTACCTCTTGACTGCAGACACCAGGGCAAGACCGATACCTGTGTTTCCGCTGGTGGCCTCAAGGATGATTTTGTCTTTTGTCAGCTCCCCCTTTCTTTCAGCTTCTTCAACCATGTACAGGGCGGGTCTTTCTTTTACGGATCCGGCCGGATTGTAATATTCGAGCTTAGCCAGGATCTCCACGTCATTATTCGGATTGAGTCTGTTTATGGGGACCACGGGTGTTCCCCCAATGAGGTCCAATATATTGTTATATTTTCTACTCATTTAATTTATACTCCGCTGCACAGTCTGTGTATTCAGTAATCAGTGGTCGACTCCCGGCGTTGCTGATTTGGTGAATCGATGCTGAATTATATCTTTAATTTTAGCAACTACTCAGGTTATAAGGTTCACGGTTCAGGGTTCAAGGTTAAAAGCAATG
>JAFDJF010000094.1 GCA_019307645.1 Deltaproteobacteria bacterium | reverse complement strand
CGAAAAACGGTGTTTTCTGATTTTTTGCGGGACATCACTCTTAATACTGACAAAGGCAGGAGAACAAAGTGAGTCAAATAGAAAAAAGTTGGGATGAACTCTTAAGAGATTATGAAGAAAGAAAAGCCAGAGTCCTGGCAATGGGCGGTGAAAAGCAAGTCTCCAGGCAGCATGAAAGAGGAAAACTGACTGCTCGTGAAAGAATTGATAAATTTTTTGATACCGGAACATTTGAGGAGGTGTTTACATTTTTGAAGCACAAAGAGGTTGATTTCGGGATGGACAAAAAAGAAATTGCCTCCGAAGGCGTTGTTACAGGTTTTGGAAAAGTTAATGGGAGGCTTGTGTGTGTATTTTCCCAGGATTTTACTTCATCCGGGGGCACCATGTCTGATTTTCACGGCATGAAGGCTTCCAGCATTATTATGGATCATGCAATGAGAATGCGGGTGCCTGTGGTAGGTATGATGGATTCCGGCGGAGCCAGGCTCCAGGAAGGGATGCAGGCCGGTACTTTGGGCTACGGGAGAATGCTTTACGCACACACCTGTGCATCCGGTTCTATCCCCCAGATTGCTATGATGATGGGACCTTGCGGAGGCGGCCAGGGGTATTTGCCTGCCATGAACGATATCGTCCTTATGGTTGAGGGAAAAAGTAACATGTACATAGGCGGACCTGCTTTTGTAAAGCAGTCTGTTGGAGAAGAAACAACAATTGAGGAACTGGGTGGGAGCAAACTTCATTCCAAAGTCACGGGGATTTGCGACCTTGAAGTTAAAGACGATGATGAGTGCATTGAAAATACCAAATCAATTCTTTCGTATCTTCCTTCCAGTTTCGAAGCGCCTCTTCCGATTGTAAACCCCGTCGACAAACCGGACAGGAGACTGCCTCAGCTTCTTGATATCGTGCCGACAAACTTGCGAAGGCCCTATGATATGAAGAAAGTGATCAGGGAGGTGGTTGACGAGGGGAGTTACTTTGAAATCAAAAGAGAATATGCAAAAAATCTGCTGATCGGGTTTGCTCGGTTCAATGGAATCCCGGTGGGTCTGATTGCAAATCAGCCGATGGTCAACGCGGGGGCACTGGAAGTTGAAGCTGCGACCAAGATCGCCCGTTTCATCCGGTTCTGCGATGCATTTAATCTGCCTCTTGTATTTCTTATTGATAACCCTGCGTATCTTGTGGGAACAGATCAGGAGAAAAAAGGCGTCATCAAACACGGGTGCAAAAATCTTCATGCCTATGCAGAAGCCACAGTTCCTAAAATCAGTGTCATATTGCGCAAGGCGTACGCCGGCGGGTATGCGGGAATGGCGTGCAAATCCATGAAGAGCGACGCGACGCTTGCCTGGCCCAGTGCGATTATTACCATTGTCGTCCCCGAGGCGGCAATAAATGTTATTTATCCAAAGGGGAAATACAGCGATGATTTCCGTCAGAAGGCCCTTGAGAATTACTATGAGAAATATGTCGGCCCGTGGTTCTGTGCAGGCCGGGGTCTGATTGATAATGTAATCCGGCCCGAGGACACAAGACTTGAGATAATAAAACACCTGGAAGCTTATTTGAACAAGAAAGCTGTTGTTTTCCCCAAAAAGCACTCCAATATTTATCTGTGATAAGGTTTGGGATGAAAGGTATCTGGTATGTGTTGGAAGGGTAAGCCGTTATTTTACTCCGGCATCTTTACGGGAAGCGGGTCCTGATTGCCCCCACCTTTAAGATGTTTTATCCTCTCACCTGAAAAAAGGATTTGTCATGCGTTCCTTCCCAATGGTGCTGTGTGGGCCATGGCCTGGATAGACCCTGAGTTCATCTCCCAGTGGAAATATTTTTTGAACAACGCCCTGCACCAGGAGATTATGATCGCCCCCCGGAAAGTCGGTCCGGCCCACTGAGCCGGCAAAAAGCGTGTCCCCGGTAAAGACAACACCGGGGGCGTGAAAACAAACTCCGCCGGGTGAGTGACCCGGCGTGTGGAGTACGGTGATCCTGAAGTTGCCGAGGGGAATCTCCTGGCCGTCAGAGAGGTATCCATCAGGCTGGAAATTGAGGCCGCCGGCGTCCAGGTTGTGGATCCGCACCGGCGCTTTGGTGACGTTCCTCATTTCCTCGGCACCGCCGGTATGGTCGAAGTGAAAGTGAGTGAGAAGGATGTATCGGATCTTCAGCCCCAGCCGAGTTATTTCTTTTGTGACTGTGAATACTTCTCCGCCGGGATCAATTACCAGGCCTTCCCTTGTGTTCTTGCAGCCTAATATATAACAGTTTGATTGGAAAGGGTTTATTATCAGTTTTCGGAGCATTTTTTTATCCGGAACTTCTATAGGTTTATTCATTACCGTTACCCGCGAACTCAGAGGCGAGCTTCGTAACCGCAACTACTGAGGTTTACACTATAGCGGGCCAACAGGTCAAGTTGGCAGATTTTTGACTAGTTCCTTAAAAATATTTCGCTTGACTTTACCCTAACGTTGCATAAATCTTTGGCCCAAAAGCGCTTCGCGCCATCATTTAATTTGAAATATAAAAGAGTTATGTGTTCTTTCAATAATAATGATTGCGAAGCAATTCCTTATGCTAAAACAGGGAGGCGTGCCCAATGTGGGAATATACAGACAAGGTAAAAGAACATTTTCTAAACCCCAGGAACGCCGGGGAGGTCGAGGATGCAAATGCTGTAGCAGAGGTAGGTTCCATTGCATGCGGCGATGCGCTTAAACTTACACTCAGGATAGATGAGGACGGAAGGATTGCGGATGCCGGTTTCCAGACCTTTGGCTGCGCAAGCGCCATTGCTTCGTCGTCTGCGCTTACAGAGATGCTGAAGGGAAAGACTGTCGCAGAGGCGGAAAAAATAACCAATCAGGACATTGCAGACTTTCTTGGCGGCCTTCCTAAGGAAAAGATGCACTGTTCCGTACTGGGCCAGCAGGCCCTGGAACAGGCTATTGCCAATTATAAAGGGCTGCCGCAGGAGGAGAAGAAGGGCAAAATCGTATGTGAATGCTTTGGGGTGACCGACGAGGAAATCGAACGGACAGTTACGGAAAACAATCTCTCTACTGTAGAAGAAGTGACAAACTACATTAAGGCTGGAGGTGGATGTGAGAACTGCCACGGGGCAATACAGGAGCTTATTGACAGGGTTCGAATGGAAGTAAAACCTATCAGCAGGCCAAAGCTTTCCAACATCCAGAAAATAAAGATGATTGAGGAGACCCTTGAACGGGAAATCAGGCCTTCTTTAAAGCTTGATGGTGGAGATCTGGAGCTGATTGATGTGATTGGAAACCGGGTTTTGGTTGCAACCCGGGGAACCTGTGCGGTCTGCAAAGCCTCGGAGCAGACCTTGAAAAATTTTGTGGAGGCCAGGCTTCGGGAATTGGTCTGGCCTGAGCTGGTTGTTGAGGAGGTGGTACAATGAAAACAATCTATCTTGACAACAATGCCACAACCCAGGTCGCAGAAGAGGTTATTGAATCGATGCTTCCGTATTTCCATGATGTTTACGGAAATCCTTCCAGTGCCCATTCCTTTGGCGGTCAGATAGCCGGGAAAGTAAATGGAGCCCGCGAGCAGGTTGCCGCACTTCTCAATGCAATGCCTGAAGAAATTATATTTACAAGTTGCGGGACAGAAAGTGACAACACGGCCATTATGTCTGCCCTGGCCAATGGAAAGGGGAAAAATCACGTGGTTACCAGCCGTGTTGAGCATCCTGCCGTCAGATCTCTGTGTGTCCATTTATCCAGTCAGGGTTATCGCATTACCGAGATTCCGGTTGACAGAGAAGGACTTTTGGACATGGAGTACTATGAAAAGAGCCTCACACCCGATACGGCCATTGTGAGTCTCATGTGGGCCAATAACGAAACTGGGGTCCTTTTCCCTGTGGAAAAGGCAGCTGAAATGGCGAGGGAAAGAGGCATCCCTTTTCATACTGACGCTGTCCAGGCAGTCGGAAAAATTCCTATTGCCATGAACAAAAACGTCATTGATATGCTTTCGGTGTCCGGCCATAAGCTTCATGCACCTAAAGGGTTAGGGGTTCTTTATGTCAGGAAAGGGACCAAGTTCTTTCCTTATCTTATCGGCGGGCATCAGGAAACGGGCCGCCGTGGGGGTACGGAAAACACGCCTTATATTATTGGGCTGGGAACGGCCTGTGAACTGGCAGAACGCAATATAAAAGAAGAGAACACCCGGGTGAAAAACTTGCGTGACAAACTTGAAAACGAAATCTGTTCGCGCATTCCAAGCAGCCGAATCAACGGGGATGTTTTGAAGCGTATTCCAAACACGTCAAACATAAGCTTTGAATTTGTGGAAGGCGAGAGTATTCTGCTGATGATGGACGAGTTCGGGATCTGCGCCTCTTCCGGTTCCGCCTGCACATCGGGTTCCCTGCAACCTTCCCATGTTCTGCGTGCCATGGGCGTTCCATTCACCATGGCCCATGGGTCCATCAGGTTCAGCCTGAGCATCTATAATAACGAGGAAGACATTGATTTTGTCATAGAAAAGATGCCCGCGATAATAGAAAGGCTGCGGAGCTTTTCGCCTTTCTGGAAAACAGGTAACAGTTTGGCATAGCGTTTACCCTAACACGTTTTTGTTCGAAGTTTTATGCAACGTTAGGGTTAACCTGGTACAGGCAAAAGGAGGCTACCAAATGCTCACAGCACCAATAGAAAGACCATGGCAGTGGCAGGAAGATGGTTACACCGTGACAAGCAGCACATGCTGGTCAGGACCCGGAACCCACGGTGGTTGCGGGGTCCTGGTGTATTCAAAAGATGATAAACTGGTAAAGATTGAAGGCGACCCGGAGTGCCCCTTTAACCAGGGCCGTGCATGCGCCAAGACCCTCAGCATGCGCAGATTTATCAATCACCCTCAACGGCTCAAATATCCACTTAAAAGAGTCGGTGAAAGGGGAGAGGATAAATGGGAACGAATTTCCTGGGATGAAGCCATCGATACCATCGTTGATGAATTTAACCGATTGAAAAAAGACTACGGCCCCGAATCTGTGTTTTTTGTTCAGGGAACAGGCAGAGATGTGATGCTCGGGCTGGCCAGGCTTGCCTATTCATACGGGAGCCCGAATTCAGGCGGGTTCGCTCCCGCCAACGGTCAGGCCTGTTATTTGCCGAGGATTCTATGTTCCAATATCTGCACCGGAGAGGTCCTGAATGTAGCGGATATGTCACAGCTGTTTCCTGACCGGTATGACAACCCGCAATGGAAGCGCCCCGGCTGTATCATGGTATGGGGGAACAATCCAACAACCAACACTTGTGCGGATATCTTCTTTGGTCATTGGATAACGGATTGTATGAAAAAAGGATCGGAACTCATTGTTATTGACCCCAGGGCGACATGGATTGCCTCAAAGGCCAAACACTGGTTACAGATCAGACCCGGGACTGATTCTGCGCTGGCGCTTGGTTTTATGAATGTCATTATCAACGAAAAACTCTATGACGAAGAATTTGTTCAGAACTGGACACATGGGTTTGATCAGCTGAAAACGCGGGTCCAGGAATATCCTCCGGAAAGGGTGGCGGAGATCACATGGATACCCAAAGATAAGATCATGGAAGCGGCCAGAATGTATGCGACAACAAAACCTGCGTGCATTCAGTGGGGGGTCGCCTTTGACCATAATATAGAGTGTGTTGACCCTATTCGCGCGGCTCTGAACCTGATGGCAGTGACCGGAAACGTGGATGTGCCCGGCGGTAATGTTCTCGTCAAGAACATTGTTGAGTGGATGGGGTGGGGTGAAGAGGAATTCGGGACAGAAGATTTGAAGAAAAAGAAACTCTGGGACACGAAAAATCCTCTGTGGGGAGATTTGCCGATTTTTCAGCCGGACAAATGGCTTGAATCCATGTTTTCAGGGGACCCATATTCGTGTAAAGGCGGGTGGATTCAGGGGACAAACACCATTGTCGGATCTTTTGCCGGTCCCAGAAAAGCATACGAAGCATTCAAAAAACTGGAGTTTGTTGTTGTGACGGACTTGTTTATGACGCCGACAGCCGCTGCTTTTGCCGACATTGTGCTCCCTGCGGCAATGTTTCCTGAAAGGGACAGTATTAAGACATGGGGCTGGGACCGGATGCAGGCCATAAACAAGGCTGTAGAACCTGCAGGGGAATGCAAGGGAGATCTGGACATCAACCTTGAAATAGGAAAAAGGCTGAATCCCGAGGCCTGGCCCTGGAATAGTGTTGAAGAAATATATGATGATTTTCTGGAGCCATTGGGCATGACATTCAAGGAACTGAGGGAAAAAGGCCCTGTTTATCCGAAATTTGAATACAGGAAATATGAAAAAGGACTCCTTCGTCCGGACGGAAAGCCGGGGTTTAAAACACCCACGGGAAAGTTTGAATTGGCTTCCACCATCTTTGAGCAGTGCGGCCACGATCCTTTGCCGAATTATGAGGAACCTCCTGAAAGTCCCGTGAGCACTCCGGAGCTCATGAAGGAATATCCGCTGGTCCTGACCACAGGGGCGAGAACACAGGTCCGCTTCCATTCTGAACACAGACAGTATGGTACGGGTCTTAGGGAACTTGAACCGGACCCCAGAGTGGAGATACACCCGGAAACAGCCAAAGGGCTTGGGATCAGGGACGGGGACTGGGTCTGGATTGAAAGCAGGCATGGTAAGTGCAGACAAAAGGCCAGGTTGACGCCTATTATTGATCCGCGGGTAGTAAACGCACAGCATTCATGGTGGTTTCCTGAAAAATCCATGGAAGAGCCAAGTCTGGGAGGTGTGTGGGAATCAAACATAAACCTGCTCTTTCCATCAGACCTTCGGTCTAAAACGGGTTTCGGATACCCGTTCAAGTCCTGGATATGCAAGGTGTATAAGGAGGAAAAATAGATGTCCAGATACAGTTTACTGGTGGATTATAAATATTGTACAGGTTGCCATTCGTGTGAAATCGCCTGCAATCAGGAGTATGATCGGCCCATCGGACTTACCGGCATTAAAGTATTCGAGTCAACAATGGCACTTGGAGACAAATTTTATATCAACTACATGCCTGTGCGAACAGATCTTTGCAGCTTCTGTACCGGTCGTATCAAAAAAGGAAAACAACCTGCCTGTGTCCAGCATTGCCTGTCAGGATGTCTGGAAGTTAGCGAGACACGGGAACTTGCAGAATCTTTCAGTGAAAAAGACAGGATGATGCTTTTTACGTAGGGTCTGCGATCAATGTGATGTCTGGATTTGGCGGGTTATTTCTGGTTCCTGGCTGTCCAGGATCTCCAAGTGCACCAGATAGTGGCCCTTAAACCGGCCGTTGTCGTCTTTGTTGATGTGACGGATGGCTGTCTTCCGATATTCCACGGGACAAAGTGAATCGCCGGCATAGTATTTCATGTTAATTGTGTCCCCTTCCTTTAATTGGGACAGGATCTGTGAGTTTTCCTTGACCAGGATACACATGGATTTTGAAGCGACGTTCCAGAGTTTGAAATGATAAGAGAAGCTGATGTTGTTGTTTGATATCTCTACGCTGGAGTACTGATCAAGGTCGTTTGTG
>JAFDJF010000093.1 GCA_019307645.1 Deltaproteobacteria bacterium | reverse complement strand
TCAGGGATGAGTATGAGGCCCATATTAAAGAAAAACGGTGCCCTGCCGGAATGTGCCGGGAACTGACCGCATATTACATTGATCTCGAAAAATGCGCTCGCGGCTGTGACGCCTGTGTTGGAAGCTGTCCGGTTGATGCCATCTTTACAACAAAAAATCGAAAGAAAGGGGTTGATCAAGGCCTCTGCGTCAAATGCGGTGAATGCATGGTGGCCTGCCCACCGGAATATGATGCTGTGATGAAGGTCTCTCCTCCGGAGAAGGCGCCCATTATTGAAAAACCCAGTGAGGGTTAACCCTAAGTTAATGCCCAATGAGTTTTACCGGGTATTAATTTTGCGTGCCAGGTTTAAACCGAATAACGAATATCGATTACATGAATTCCGAATGACGAAGGAAGGAGTTTTTGTCAATTATATAAAATAAATATAGCGAAGCGATTCCATACTTCGGCACTTGTTATTCGTGATTCGATATTTGACGGTTCAATTTTTCCGCGCATAGAAGCAAAGTCTGATACTGCAGTTTAATAAAAATCGTTAAGTTAATGACATTGACGTTAGGGTTAAGATTGGCAAAGGACTCCAGATCATGGTTAAACTCCTGGTTGACAATATAGAAATTGAAACAGAGGCGGGGACAACCCTGCTTCAGGCCTGCCTGGAAAATGATATCTACATCCCAAACCTCTGTTTTCTGGAACGGATGGTCCATCCACCGGCGTCCTGCAGGATGTGCTTTGTTGAAATCGAAGGCGAAAGCGGCCCTGTCACGTCATGCACGGTCAAGGTCAAAGACGGCATGGTTGTGAAGACAGATACTGATGCGGTAAGACGTCTTCAGCGAACGGCTTTTCAATTTCTCATGTCAGTGCATGACGTGGACTGCGGCAACTGTCCTGCAAACAAAAGATGTGAACTTCAGCGAACGGCCAAATTATTGAAGGTCGGTTTAAAGCCCGGGAAACTGGAACGGTATTTGAAGGCGGTAGAGGAGGACCTTGAACACCCCTTTTTGGCCTATCATCCCAATCGATGTGTTTTGTGTGGAAAATGCATCTTTGTTTGCAAAGAAAAACATGGACAACCTGTCATGACCTTTGCTAAACGAGGCCTCGACATGATAATCAGTTTTTATGGCGAAGAAAATGTGTCAGCGCTTCCATGTGAGAAATGCTGTGCCTGTGTGGAGATATGCCCTGTTGCCGCGATAACTCTAAAGGAATAAGCTGTGTGATTCCAGGGGGATGTAAAGGAAAGACGGGAATGAGCGATGTGGCCTTATTGCCTGTCCAGCCAATACCAGGCTGGTTGCAGAAAGCCAAGACATTAATAAAACGTAACAATTTAGCGCCTTGAAACCGTGTCAGGCCGTGGGGGTCTCTTTTTGGAGGCCCGCATCACAAATGACGGCTGCGATTATACCCCCCAAGCCTGGATTTCAAGCAACGTAAAGGCAGCGAAGGGCAACTTGGAGCGGAATATGCGCTTTGTAGGCCCCTGAAGACAAATTGCGTAGCAAGCTGCCGTCATTTTAGAATGACTCTCAAATATGCGGGCTTCTAAAAAGAGACCCCCACGGTCCGACACGACCCGGATTTATTGAGAAGTTACGTAACTTGTTACAATAAAACGTGATAGAGCCTTATGAAAGCCCTGTTAGCCTTAGAAGATGGAACCGTTTTTGAAGGTCGATCCTTCACTGGTGACTGTGAAACCGTCGGGGAGGTCGTTTTTAATACAAGCATGTCAGGTTACCAGGAGATATTGACGGATCCCTCCTATTGCGGCCAGATGGTGACCATGACCTATCCCCTGATCGGCAATTACGGCATCAATGATCAGGATGTCGAGTCTGACAGGATTCAGGTTAAGGCACTGCTGGTGAAAGAATATCAATGGTTTCCCAGCAATTGGCGGTCACAGAGAAGCCTGGCCGACTACCTGAAGTCAAGCGGCATTCCCGGGATTGAGGGGCTGGATACCCGCGCCCTTACCCGGCATATAAGACTAAAGGGCGCCATGAAGGCGGCCCTGTCCACAAAGGATACGGACCCGGATTCCATGGTGGAAAAGGCGAGACAGTCCCCCGATATGGAAGGCAGCGACCTGGTCAAAGAGGTGACCTGCCGGGAACCGATGCTCTGGCAAAACGGTCGTCCGGTTAAGCTGGAAGGTGGATTTGATCAATTTATGTGGCCGGATAAGCCCGAGGCCTTTCGTGTGGTGGCCATTGATTTTGGCGTAAAATACAACATCCTCCGATCCCTGGAACAGCGGGGGTGCACCATTCTCCTGGTCCCTGCTGATGTGGATTCAATGATCATCGACAGGCTTGAACCGCACGGGCTTTTCCTGAGCAACGGGCCGGGAGACCCTGCTGCGGTCACCTATGCAGTGGAGACCATCCGGGAACAGATCGGCAGGAGACCGATCTTCGGTATCTGCCTGGGTCACCAGTTGACCGGACTGGCCCTGGGCGGAAAGACCTTCAAACTCAAGTTCGGCCACCGGGGCGGCAACCAGCCCGTAAAAGACCTGGCAACAGGCAAGGTGGAGATTACCTCTCAGAACCACGGGTTTTGCGTTGACATGGAATCATTAAAAGATGCTGACATTGAGTTGAGCCATGTCAACCTCAATGACAATACTCTGGAGGGCCTGATTCACAAAAAGCTTCCACTTTTCTCGGTTCAATATCACCCCGAGGCCTCTCCCGGGCCCCACGATGCCAGCTATCTTTTTGACAGATTTATAGAGATGATGAGAAAGCACGTTTGTTGAAGATTTGCGATTGAAAAATTATCAGGTCTGAATTCCAAAATCCGAAAATGCCAAAACGCACGGACATAAAAAAGATCCTTATTATCGGTTCCGGACCGATCGTTATCGGTCAGGCCTGTGAGTTTGACTACTCAGGCACCCAGGCCTGCAGGGCCCTGATGGAAGAAGGCTACAAGGTCATGCTTGTTAACAGCAACCCTGCCACCATCATGACTGATCCTGAAACGGCCGACCGGACCTATATAGAGCCCATCACTCCCGAGATGGTAAGCAAGATAATTGAGCGGGAAAAGCCGGATGCCGTTCTCCCGACACTTGGGGGGCAGACCGGGTTGAATACGGCGGTGCAGATCGCAGAGAGTGGACTTTTCGACAGGCTGGGAGTGGAATTGATCGGGGCTTCAATCCCGGTTATCCAGAAGGCGGAAGACCGGGGACTGTTCCGGGATGCCATGAGCAGTATTGGCCTGCGCGTACCTGAAAATGGGATCGTCCGGGATATGGAACAGGCCCGGGAGGTGGCGGAAAGGATTGGTTACCCTCTGATCATCAGGGCCAGCTTTACCATGGGCGGAGCCGGCAGCGGCGTGGCCTATAACCGGGAGGAGATGGAGCGAATAGCCGGCGCCGGGCTTGAGGCCAGTATGATTTCCGAGATAATCATGGAAGAATCCCTCCTTGGGTGGAAGGAATATGAACTGGAGGTGATGCGGGATTTCAAAGACAACGTGGTCATCATCTGCTCCATTGAAAATTTTGATCCTATGGGCGTTCACACCGGTGACAGCATCACCGTGGCCCCCGCTCAGACGCTCACTGACAGAGAATATCAGATCATGCGTGATGCAGCCATTGCGATTATCAGGGAAATCGGTGTGGAAACGGGTGGTTCCAATATCCAGTTTGCCGTTCACCCTGAAACCGGCGAGATGGTTGTCATTGAGATGAATCCGCGGGTATCGAGGAGTTCGGCGTTGGCTTCCAAGGCAACCGGTTTCCCCATTGCCAGGATAGCCGCAAAGCTTGCTGTTGGCTACACTCTGGATGAGATCCCCAACGACATTACCCGAGAGACCCTTGCCTCCTTTGAGCCGACCATTGACTACTGTGTTGTGAAGATCCCGCGCTGGACCTTTGAAAAGTTCCCCGGCGCTGAAGATATTTTGACAACCTCCATGAAATCCGTGGGTGAGGCCATGGCCATTGGCAGGACCTTTAAAGAGGCCCTCCAGAAGGCCGTACGGTCACTGGAGATTGGGCGTTTCGCTCTCAAGTCGGACCTTCCTTCTCAGGAGTCCATCCATGATGTGGATGAAATTGAAAAAATGCTTGTAACGCCCAATTCAAATCGGCTTTTCAGTATTTATGAAGCACTGGAAAAAGGGATAACGCTGGAAAGGATATATGAGTTGTCCGGCATTGATCCCTGGTTTCTTTACCAAATCCGGCAAATAAAAGAGTTGAATGATCGACTGACAGAGATGGCGGAATCGAGAGTCGGGCCGGATGAATGGGAGCCTGATTTCCTTAAAAAAGTCAAGGCGTATGGCTTTTCCGATATCCACCTGGCAAAGACCTTTGATCTGAACGAGCAGGACATCCGGCGTATCCGGACATCAAAGGGGGTTGAGCCGGTCTATAAACTGGTGGATACCTGCGCGGCCGAGTTTGAGGCCTACACGCCTTACTATTATTCAACCTATGAGCAGGAAAATGAGATACGCCGTTCGGATAGAAGAAAGGTGGTGATTCTGGGCGGGGGTCCCAACCGAATCGGCCAGGGAATTGAATTTGATTACTGCTGTGTCCATGCATCATTTGCGCTCAAAGAAATGGGCATAGAGAGTATCATGGTCAACAGCAACCCTGAGACCGTAAGCACGGACTATGACACCTCGGACAAACTCTATTTTGAGCCCCTGACCCGAGAGGATGTTCTGAACATCGTCAAACAGGAAAAACCCGAAGGGATTATCGTCCAGTTCGGGGGGCAAACACCTCTGAACATATCTGCCCCTCTTGCAGAGGCAGGCGTAACTATTCTCGGAACCAGCCCGGACAGCATTGACCGTGCCGAAGACCGGGATCGTTTTCAGAAGTTGCTCAAGAAACTGGATATCCTTCAACCGGATAATGGAATCGCCACGAACAAAGAAGGGGCAGTCAAGGTGGCGGACAGAATCGGCTATCCCATTGTGGTCAGGCCTTCTTTTGTCCTTGGTGGCCGGGCCATGGAGATTGTCTATGATCAGGAGGACCTGGAGTTTTATATAGATACGGCCGCCCGAGTATCTCCTGGAAAGCCCATATTGATCGATCGGTTTCTGGAGGATGCCATAGAGATCGATGTGGATGCCCTGTCAGACGGTACCGATACCGTGATCGGCGGCATCATGGAACACATTGAAGAGGCCGGCATCCATAGCGGTGACAGTGCGTGCGTGCTGCCGTCAATCAACCTGAAACCGAATGTCCTCGAACAGATCAAGAAAAACACCACCGCCCTTGCGCGGGAGTTGAACGTGGTGGGCCTCATGAACATTCAATATGCAGTCAAAGATGATACCGTCTATGTCATAGAGGTCAACCCGAGGGCATCAAGGACTGTTCCGTTTGTCAGCAAGGCAACGGGCATACCACTGGCCAAGATGGCCACCAAGCTGATTATGGGGATGCGCCTGAAGGAGCTGGGGTTCACTCAGGAGATTGTGCCGGGTCACATCTCCTGCAAGGAAGCGGTCCTGCCGTTCAACCGGTTTCCTGGTGTGGATATTATTCTGGGGCCTGAGATGAGGTCCACAGGCGAGGTGATGGGCATTGACACTTCTTTTGGCCTGGCCTATGCCAAGGCACAGATGGCTGCCGGGCAGAAACTGCCCCTGTCCGGCACGGTTTTTTTGAGTGTCAGAAATGAGGACAAGCAGGCCTTGCTGAAACCGGCATCCCTGTTTCACGACATGGGGTTCGATATCGTTGCGACACAGGGCACTTCTGAGTTCCTTTTGGCCAATGGTATTCCCAACAGGAAAGTCAACAAGGTGAGAGAAGGCCGGCCCCATGTTGTGGATTTGATCATAAACGGAGGTGTTGATCTTGTGGTCAATACAACCAGCAACAAGAAAGAGATCGCTGAGTCACGCTCTATTCGACAGACAACACTTCAATTCCGGGTTCCATACACAACAACCATCGCTGCGGCAAAGGCCTCGGCCTTTGCCGTCAAAGCCATGATTGACGGGGACATTGGCGTAAAGACCCTACAGGAATATCACGAAGGGATTTGAGGGAATCCCTTTTTTGCAATTTGTTCAGGAGTTAACAGTGAACTCGCCAATAAATAAAAACAGTACGGATTTATTACCACGGCGCCCAAGAGAGGAGTGCGGCATTTTTGCCGTCTACGGTCATGAGGAGGCAGCGAAGCTGACCTATTTCGGACTGTATGCCCTGCAGCACAGGGGTCAGGAAAGCACAGGCATTGTCACTTCAGACGGGAAGAATGTTCGTGAACACAAGGCCATGGGGCTTGTTCCGGAAGTCTTTGACGAAGAGATTTTGAACAAACTTGAGGGCAATATGGCCCTTGGTCATGTAAGGTACTCCACCACAGGGTCTTCCGCCCTTGTAAACGCTCAGCCTTTCAGGATCCAGTATGCGGGAGAATCTCTTTCCATTGCCCACAACGGCAACCTTGTCAACGCCCATATCATTCGAGCAGACCTGGAAAAAAGGGGATCCATATTCCAGACAACCATGGACAGCGAGGTCGTGCTGCATTTGACGGCGAGGAACCTGGCATCCGGGCTGAAGCAGGCCATGGCAAAGACCATGGCCCAGGTGCAGGGGGCCTATTCTTTGGTTATTATGACTGAAGACACAATGATTGCAGCCAGGGACCCCAACGGTTTCCGTCCCCTTTGCCTTGGAAAATTGGGATCAGGCTATGTCCTTGCATCAGAGACATGTGCCCTTGACCTGGTGGAAGCAGAATACATCAGAGATATTGCGCCGGGGGAGATTCTTATCATTAACCAAAATGGCCTTAGAAGCATCTCTTCAGGGGTGAAATCCCGTAAGAGCCAGTGTATCTTTGAGTTGATCTATTTTGCTCGGCCCGACAGTAATATATTCGGGCAGAATGTATATGTGTTTCGCAAGCGGCAGGGAGAGCTGCTGGCTGATGAATTCCCCCGGGATGTGGACCTGGTGATGCCATTCCCTGATTCCGGCAATTATGCTGCGATCGGCTATGCGCACGCATCCAAAATTCCCCTGGAGATGGGTGTCATAAGAAATCATTATATCGGAAGGACCTTTATCCAGCCCTCCCAGAGCATGAGGGACTTCGGTGTGAAGGTCAAACTCAATCCGGTGAAGGAGCTATTGAAGGACAAGCGGGTGTTGATCATAGAAGATTCCATTATCCGTGGAACCACGGCACAAACCAGAATCAAGACATTGAGGAAGGTAGGGGCCAGGGAGGTTCATATGCTTGTCAGTTGCCCGCCCCACCGTTTTCCCTGCCACTATGGAATCGATTTTTCCACCAGCGGTGAACTGATTGCATCGGAAAAATCCGTAGAAGAAATCCGGGAATTTACCGGGCTCGACAGCCTGGGCTATCTGGGTATCAACAATCTGGTTGATGGTGAATATCCTGTTGCTATTGAAGAAGGCATCAGCAAATACTGTTTGGGGTAATGGCTGTCTTCACCCTTGGTGACGCCTTGGATCGGCGGCATTCTCGGCCTCAAATGTCTCGGGGGGCTTTTGGTTTGTGTCATCAGCCATAGCGATTTATCCTCCTTCAGCTTCGGAGCGGGCGACAAATGGTTTTCTAAAGGGTTTCAGGGTATTAGTCCCTATTGTGAGAAATCTTATATGTTGTGATGCTTTTTCCTTGACATACCATATCTTGTATATAAGATAAGAAACTCACCCCATGGCGTTTTTTGACTCTTTGCCTTTTTCGTGGTAATTTTTTTTGTTCTCGATTTCGCCGTCCACAGGCGTGCAAACGAGAGTTTTTGAAGGATCAAAAAGCGCCAATTACCGGAGTTCCAGGTAAAACAACCATTTCACCCTGAAGAGACATCATTCGTACCGATCTCGGCAGTAGATATAATTTTTTTCTGGTGTTGAGTCTCTATATTTTTGGTATCATTAGTTTCAAAAAAGGTAAAGTTAGACAATCACGGTTTCGAGATTTTACAGGAGGATGTCCATGGGCCAAAAGGATAAGATCGTAGTCACGGAAAAAGGAGCCTTTGATTTGAGTGCTTTCAGATGGGATGATCACAGGTTCTCAGATCTCTTGGTCAGAGAGAATCCTATTGATACAGATCAGGCCATGGATATCAGCCGATTTCTTCGTGAAGAGATCGGTAAAATGGAGCCCTGCACGGTCACCATGCCGGTTATTGAGGAGATTGTTGAGGCAAAACTGCTGGAATACGGTCTTACAAAACCTTCGCCGGTCCGGCTGGATAAATCCTTTTTTGTGGAACCGGCAGTGGCTCTTTCCGACAACGCCATAAGGGTCCTGGAAAGACGGTACCTTAGGACGGACAGCAATGGCGAGGTTATCGAAACCCCCGAACAGATGTTCAGGCGGGTGGCACATCATATTGCAGGGCCGGAGAACAAGTACGGTGATGCTGCCCGCGTAGAGAAGATGGAAGACGTCTTTTACAGAATAATGACTGAGTCAAAATTCCTGCCCAACTCCCCGACCCTGATGAACGCCGGCCGCAGCCTTGGGCAGTTGGCTGCCTGCTTTGTTTTGCCTGTCGAAGACAGTATGGATGGGATTTTTAATTCCCTGAAAAATGCAGCGCTTATCCACAAGTCAGGTGGCGGAACAGGCTTTTCCTTCTCCCGTGTGAGACCCAAAAACAGCCGGGTGGGGACAACCGGTGGTGTTGCTTCCGGACCTGTTTCTTTTATGAAGATTTTCAATACAGAGTTTATCTATAGTAAAAACAGCGAGAGCGTACTGAACAATTTTAATATTTCGGTTGCTGTCACAGATGGTTTAATGGAGGCGGTTAAACAGGGCAGCACTTATGACCTTATTGATCCCAGGGATAAGAAACGGGTGGGAGAATTAAATGCCGGGGAGATCTATTTCGGACTTGTCAAACAGGCATGGGACAACGGAGACCCGGGCATCATATTTCTGGACAGGATTAACAGAGATAACCCAACCCCTGAACTCGGGGAAATAGAAAGCACCAATCCCTGTGGCGAACAGCCATTGCTGCCAATGGAGGCCTGCAACCTCGGATCAATCAACCTGGCCAAGTTCGTGATTCAAAAAAATGGCGAGGATGAGACTGTGCCGGACGGTTTGGGTATCGATTATGAAGGGCTGAGGAAAGCCGTATGGACATGTGGCCGTTTTCTGGACGACACGATCACTGTTTCCAGGTACCCATTGCCTGAAATTGACAAAATGGTGAAAGGCAATCGAAAAATCGGCCTGGGTGTCATGGGATTTGCAGATATGCTGTATCAGCTCATGGTCCCCTATAACTCCGACAAGGCCGTTGAGACAGCCGAAGAGGTTATGGGTTTTATCCAGAAAGAGTCCCATGAGGCCTCCCGACATCTGGCTGAAGAAAGGGGTGTATTTGGAAATTTTGATAAAAGCATTTTCAAGGACCGGGAAGGCTGTGCCTACAGAAATGCCACGACGACCACGATTGCTCCCACCGGCACATTGAGTATCATCGCCGGATGTTCCAGCGGCATAGAGCCGCTTTTTGCACTCAGTTTCGTCAGGCATGTCATGGATAATGATGAGCTCCCCGAAGTAAACCCATATTTTGAACGGGTGGCCAAAGAAAGGGGATTCTACAGCCGGGAATTGATGGATGCGATTGCCCATAAGGGAAGCATCAAGGATATGGAGGAAATCCCTGAAGATGTCAGGACGGTATTTGTGACTTCTCACGATGTGGCCCCTGAATGGCACATCCGTATGCAGGCAGCCTTTCAGAAATATACTGACAATGCCGTTTCAAAGACGGTCAACCTGCCCCACGACAGTACCGTGGAAGATGTCCGGAAGGTATACGACCTTGCCTATGAACTGGGTTGTAAGGGTGTTACCATATATCGGGACGGGAGCAAAGAAAACCAGGTGCTCTCTTTTTCTGACAAGGGGGAAGATTCTGATGGCTTTATGACCGCTGTCAAGGAGAGGCCCCAGACCCTTGAGGGGTTTACCTCCAAGATGGTAACCGGCCTGGGGACCCTTTATGTGACTGTGACGGAATTTGACGGGAGGCCTTTTGAGGTCTTTGCGACCATTGGCAAATCAGGCGGGTCCACCACCGCAAAGACCGAGGCCATCGGCAGGCTTGTTTCTCTTGCCCTCAGGTCCGGAGTGAAGGTGGAAAAGATTATTGACCAGCTGAAAGGTATTGGCGGGGAGCACCCGGTGTTTCAGGCGGGGGGGCTTGTTCTGTCTATCCCCGATGCCATCAGCCGGGTCCTGGAGAATCGATATGTACGGGATAAGGCTCGTGTAAAGAGCCATACAAACAGTTTGCTTGGAGAGACCTGCCCGGAATGTGGAGAGACAATCAGCTTTGAAGAGGGCTGCATGACCTGTCACTTCTGCGGGTTTACCAAATGCGGGTAAAAGATTTTGGATTTTGGATTGGGGATTTTGGATCTAACAAGTGATGGTCGTCAATTGAAGTTTAAAACTGTAACAGATGACAATAAACGGCCAAGCTATTTTATGAAGCCCTGCTTCTGCAATTCCAGCAGCACTTCCTGTGCTGCCTCGTCAGGTGTTATATCTGTCGTATCCACACGCACTTCCGGGGTTTCCGGGACTTCATAAGGATCATCAATCCCCGTGAGCCCTTTGATCAGACCTGCCCGGGCCTTGGCATATATTCCTTTTCGATCCCGTTTTTCGCAGACCGCCAGAGGCGTCGCCACGTGAACCTCAATAAAACCGCCGTATTGTTCAATCATCTCCCGTATCTGTCGTCGGGAAAGTGTATAGGGAGCGATGGGCGCGCACACGGCGATCCCTCTGTTCTTTGTGATTTCACTGGCCACAAAACCAATGCGGCGAACATTGATATCGCGGTGTTCTTTGGAAAACCCCAGTTCGCTGGAAAGGTGCCTGCGGACGATATCTCCATCCAGTAAGGTCACAGGCCGGTCGCCCATCTCAAGAAATCTTGAAACAAGAACCTGCGCGATGGTGGACTTTCCGGAGCCGGAAAGTCCTGTATGAAATACTGTAAATCCTTGCTTGTGTTTTGGCGGATAAGCGTTTCGGAGCTCTTCTATGACTTCTTCGAACGTAAACCAATCCGGGATTTCAAGGCCGGACCGCAAGAGGGTTCGAAGCTCAGTGCCCGAAAGGGTCTTAACGGTCGCATTTTCCGATATCTCACTTCGAGGGATATACTGTTCCTTGCCCGGTATATAGACCATTTCTTCAAAAGGGATGATCTTTATTCCGATTTCGTCTTTATACTGTTCCAGGAGTTTCTGTGCCGCATAGGATTCATAAAATGGTTTTCCTTCCTTATCGACCCCCGGCCCTGCGTGATCGCGGCCCACGATGAAATGGGTGCATCCGTAGTTCTTGCGAATCAACGCATGCCAGAGTGCCTCACGAGGCCCTGCCATTCTCATGGCCAGTGGTAACAGGGACAGGAGCATCATGTTCGGGGGATAGTGGTGGGCGGCTTTTTGATAACATCTGACTCGGGTAAAATAGTCAATATCACCGGGTTTGGTATGGCCCACCACAGGCTGAAAAAGAAGATTCGCCCTGGTTTCTCTCATGGCCCGCAGTGTCATCTCGAACTGGGCGCGGTGAAGTGGATTGCGGGTTTGAAAACCAACTATGTTGCGCCATCCAAGCTTGGCGCAGGCAGCTCTTACCTCAAGAGGTGTCAAACGAAGATGCTTAAAATCAAAATGAAGGGGCATATTAATGCCCTCAACCCTGCCCCCGATGTAGTGACTGCCGGTTCTGTGAAGGAGGTGGTCCACCCCGGGATGTGTCGCATCATTGGTGCCGTAAATACACCGGGCCTCAGTTTCTTTGTCCATGGGCCAGATCTCTTCAATATGCATTACGGCAAGCATGAAACCCTCCGGGTCTCTCAGGGCTACTGACTGACCCGCTTCCAGTTGAGCTGCCTCTACGTCCGTCACATCCAGGCAGATCGGGATGGGCCAGAGGGTGTTGTCCTGGAGACGCATTCTGTCCAGTACTGATTCATACTCTGGATGGGTCATAAATCCCGTGAGGGGAGAAAACGCACCGCTCATCAAAAGTTCCAGATCGCACAGCCGGCGTTCCGACACTGCAATAGATGGAATGTGCAAAGAAAGGTCTTTCAGTACGTTTTTCCGCTCTTTGTCTGCTATAAGATTAACGAGCTCTCCCCCATGGGGTGTATTTGAATGGCGCATGTTTTTCTCCTCAATAAAAAAAGCTACAGAAATCCCCACGGTTCGATAAGCATTATTGGTAAAAACCTAAACAGTTACAAATTTGAGTCTGACGCCAAGTTGCTGCAAAAGGGAGCGTTTTTCAGAGGTCTCACTCTATCGCTTTTATATTCATGCTATTTCATAAAAATGCAAGAAAAAACCTGGCAGGCTGTCCTTTTGCGTCGCATCACAATGAAGGCTCCTGCCGTAAGGCCAAATATCAGGATGACGATCAAAACCTTATGCTCAAGACTTGTGTGGAACAATACATAGCATGCTCCCACAAGGGGCATGAGCGCCATACGAACCGTGTACCTGAGGCTGTCGTGTTTTGCAATGAAGTCAGCAATCGGAGGGGAATACCTGTAGTAACATTTCACAAACACATGCCCAAGCCCTGAGGGTAGCAGATATGCGTCTCTGAACTGCCGCAGTATCACCACATGGGTTTCAAAGGGTGATCCAAAGGCGGCTGTGGCAATAAAACAGCCGCCCCCGCCGCCACCCCCGCCGCCACCAATGATTCTACTTGCCGCCCAGGCACCTGAAAAATGATACACCTGGATTTCAATGGTCGGGGGGGAAGTGTCATCGTGATTTACCCTTGAATTCGGTACCATCCAACCTTCGCCGTCCGGCTGCACATTGCCTTCGGCATCGCAGGCCGAGACCCAGTCAACACCATTATACAAAAAAACTGTGAGGTTGGTTACGTTTTTATGCCCCGGGCAGGGGATGAAAAGGGTTGCCGGCGTAGTGAAGACCGTAGGTGGTTGTAAATTCATGGGCGCACCCACACCCCTGGCGCCTCTTACGCCCAGATTCGGCATTTCATCAATCGGACCGAATAAGGGTGTT
>JAFDJF010000606.1 GCA_019307645.1 Deltaproteobacteria bacterium | reverse complement strand
CACAGGAAGGATCACTGCTCATTTCTAATGAAGCTCCCCGCAGCAGAGCTGCGAGGTATCAAAGGGGTATAAAAGCCATTTTGTATTGGAAGGGGACACGTCGTTTCCCCTTCCAAACTAACCCCTTCCTCTTTTTTCACCCCGCATCAGAGTTGCGAGGAATTCTTGAAAAATGGTAAAAATAAGTTCGGATATAACCAAGCCCATCGTACTGATTATCGATGATGAGTACCGGAGCTTCCGCTCCCTGCTTCGACTGATATCGTCGGATTGGTTTTCGGTCATCTGGGTTCCGGACGAGCAACAGGGGTTGAAAACGCTAAAAGATCAGGCAGGAGAGGTCCGAATCATTATCATCGATCTAAAATCGTCCGGTATGGGAGGCGGGGGATTCCTGCACCAGGCCAGGCAAATCTCGCCTCACGCGGCTATCCTGATCACTGCACCATTGGGACCATTCTTGTACCAGGAGGGTATTTTTTATGATTTTTCAGGATCGAGTTTAAAGCAGGATATCAATGCCGTCCTGCTAAGCATTACCCGGGAAATGGGCATCTCGCACAGCCCTAAGAAAAACAAAGTCCGACCCCCTAAATCCAGGGAACGGTTTGGAGTCATCATTGGCCGCAGTGAAGGTATTAACGAAATCTATCGACTGATTGAAAACCTGGCGGACTCTTTCGCAACGGTCCTGATCCAGGGAGAGAGTGGTACCGGCAAGGAGTTAGTCGCCCAGACGGTCCACCAGACCAGCACCCGAAGGAACCGTCCCTTTGTGGCTGTAAACTGCGGGGCCATCCCGGCAAATCTGATCGAGAGCGAACTGTTCGGCCATGAACGGGGGGCTTTCACTACGGCTATGTACCAGCGAAAAGGTAAGTTTGAAATTGCGCACGGGGGCACGCTGTTTTTAGATGAAATCGGCGAACTCGACCGGGAGCTGCAGGTCAGACTATTGCGGGTGCTTCAGGAAAAAGAATTTCAACGAGTGGGCGGAAACCGGTCATACAAGACCGATGTCCGGATTATTGCCGCCACCAGCCTTGATTTGAAGAAATCCATCCGGGCAGGGCATTTTCGAGACGACCTTTTCTATCGGCTGAATGTGGTTCCCATCCATATCCCTCCTTTAAGGGAAAGACGGGAGGATATTCCACTTTTGCTGGATCATTTTTTCCACAAATTTGCCGGAGACATGAACCGCTCCGTACCCTTAATTACCCCGGAAGCAAATACCCTTTTGCTGGATTACTCCTACCTGGGCAATGTGCGGGAATTGATCAATCTCGTGGAACGGCTTCTGGTGATCTGCTCCAATGGGAAAATCACCTACCATGACATCCCGGAAGAAGTGCGTGAGGAAGCGATCCCGGCACAAGGGCCTACCAAGCTTTTAGACCAATTGCCAAACGGCGGGGTTTCTTTGCGGGAACTGGAAAAAGAACTGATTCTGAAAACTCTCAAAATGACCTCCTGGAACAAGACGGCCGCCGCCAAAATGCTGGGAATGACTCGCCGCCTGCTCTATCTTCGGCTTGCTCAATATGATTTTTCCGTTCGATAGCAATGTCACCTCAGGTTACAGAAAAATCGCGTAACTGCACCCGGGTGTGACGGAGGTTCAATACCATGGTTTGCCGGTGGTTAAGATCAAAAATTTTCTAATTAAAATCAATATGTTACCAGTTGTCAAAGCACATGCTTTGGCACATTAATTGCTGTGTATAAAGAATAGAGTTCACGGAATACGGGTTATCGGAAGGAGGTGAAGAAAAAGTAGTTGAACTAAAGTCGTTAGACTAAGGAGATCATAAGCATTTTTTCTACTACAGCATTTATAATAAGGAGGAGCAAAATGGCACGAACACCGATTACAAAAATGGCCTATAGCAGCGGTGAAGAAATGATGTTCGGCACTGCCAAAAAACCGGTGACAACCAAAAGAGGGATCGTGATCGGAGGTGGGTATGTCCATCCTGAGTTGGTCGCCCATCCAAGGCCGGGCAGTGAAAAGACCAAGAAAACCCTGCTGCGGGAGTACGAAAGGGCCAACGGGGATGCTTTGGAGAGAATGGTCATCGTGGGCCATCCCACAATCCAGATTGAAAACGAGCACATTTTCCAGATGACCCACAATCCCGAATGGGGTGGCGAGATAGCCGCTCAGACGGCCAAACAAATGGACGATTACCTTGAAGATTATGGTTTGAAGGCCTCTTATCGATCTACACCGGCCGATCTGCGCAAACCTGATATGGTTAATATGCGCGACAGCGACTACACCCGGGAGATCATAGAATCCTTCAAAGAATGCTCCAAATATGCGGATGTTGTCTCCATTGAATCCATGGGCGGCAAAGAGATCTTCGACCATGCCATCATCCGAAACGATATCGGGGGTATCCTCTTCGGCATCGGGGTCCTGGGCTCCATCGACATGGAGTGGATGTGGAACCAGATTGTCGCTATTTGCAAGGAAAACACCTGCATTGCCGGCGGCGACACCAACTGCTCCGAGGCCAACACGGCCATGTTCATGGCCGGAGGCATGACCTCCAAGGATGTGCCCCACGTGATTGCCGCCCTGTCCCGCGCCATTGCCGCTT
>JAFDJF010000605.1 GCA_019307645.1 Deltaproteobacteria bacterium | reverse complement strand
GGGAAACGAAGTGATCCAGGCTCTCAGCTATACCATGGACGGTGTGAATAATGTTACAGCCATTTCAGACGGCCGCACGCTTCTTGTGGATTCGCCAAAGAACGCCACACAATCGTTCCAGTACGACGACCTTTACAGACTGACCAGAGCCCAGGGGTCGGGGTACGGGGCCATCGATTTTCAGTATGACAGGATCGGCAACATGACCTTCAAAAGCTCGCCTGCCGTGCCTGATCCGCAACACATCGATGACCCATTGATCAACCTCGGGACCATGGTTTGTGGCGGCACGGGCGGCACAAGCAGTCGCGGCCCAAGACTGCCTGGCGAAGCACCCGGTCCCCATGCCGTAACCAGTACCCAGAGCGGCCTGGTGTATGATTATGACGACAATGGAAATATGATCAACCATGCAGACGGGGATGTCTATTCCTGGGATTTCAAGGACAGACTGATCAGTGTACAAAAGGGTGCAGTAGATACTGCCTACACATACGACTACAGCGGGCAAAGGGTCATAAAGAATGTAAATGAGGGCGGTGCAGAGAAGACCAACTTTTATATCAATAAGACATTCGAGATACGCGAAGACAAGGCAGTAAAACACGTGTTTTCAGGCTCACGCAGAGTCGCTCGAATCGAGACGCAATCCACAGATATCGGGCTGCCCCAACAGACCCTCAGCTTTCAGCCCGGTTGGAATTTCTTCTCTCTGAATGTGGGGCCTGACAATCCTGCTATTGACGCAGTCCTGGAAGATATTTCCGGGAGTTTCTCAGAGATGTGGGCCTATGACCCGGAGACTCAGCAGTACATGGGTTATGTGCCTGCTGAATTAATAAGCGATCTTTCCGAGGTGCATGCTCAGAAGGGGTACGTCATAAGGGCCACAAGTCCAGTGAATCTGACGGTAACAGGAACCCCAGTGTCCGGGGACATAAACCTGTTACCAGGCTGGAACCTGGTGCCCTGCCCAATTGACGTACCAACACCCGTTGATGATGCCCTGGCATCCATTGCAAGCCAGTACGAAGCGGCCTGGGGTTATGACCATGGGACCGGTACCTGGCAAAACAATATGCCGGACCAGTATGGATTTGTCAGCAACCTGGATACCATAGAGCCCGAAAAAGCCTACTGGATCAAGATGGACATGCCTGGCAGGTTGTCCAGGCAACAGCAGACGGAAACAATACATTTCTTTCACTCGGATCACTTGGGCAGTTCAAATGTTGTTACCGATGCGGACGGTGCGGTTGTCGAGAGCACGGAGTTCTATCCGTACGGCAGGCCCCGGTATGAGGAGAGCACCGGGTTTGATTCGGAATACAAATATACGGGCAAGGAGCTGGACAAGGAATCCGGGCTCATGTACTACGAGGCAAGGTATTATGAACCGGTGATAGGACGGTTTGTGAGTGTGGATCCGCTAGGGATGAACCCTGAGGAACAGTCCCTGGATATCTCGCAATCCCTCAACCTGTATGCCTATGCCCTGGATAATCCGTTAGCATATATTGATCCTACTGGGCTAGAGCCAGATAAAGTCATTGGAACCAAAGCAGAGCTTTTTAAGCAATTTCCAGGGATAAAAAAAGGGACTAAACAACAACTTTTTGAAGAAGCGAAAATAATTGAGCGCCATCAAAGGGAAGCGGCCATAAAGATCTCAGGAAGTTTGCATATTGAAGTTAATCCATTATACGCAGCCCAAAAAGCAGATTATAATGATTTAAAGGATTTTAATCAGGTAGCACCACTACGACAGGAGTATATAAAAGAGGTTGTATCTTTAGAGCTTAAGGCCTTTGCCATGGAAGAAGAGGGTGTATCACTAGAGATAATCGCAAAAACTTTACATGCTGAGAGACGTAAAATTGGAGAGAAATACAAAGATTTGACACCTGAAGGACTTCGGAAAAATATTTATGTAAGAAATATTAAACAATATGGCGATCCGTTGGGTCCCTCGATCGACTATCTACGTGGAAAGGGTAAGCCGTGGGAAGATATCATTAAAAGTGCATCGAAACCTAGTGGGAAAGATATAAGAGAGCATTTTAAAAAATGATTTGGCTACAATCTAATGAAAAGTTTGATAGCTTAGCTGAGTATGATCCAGAAACTGGGATGTTAAAGAAACATTCCAGAAAGAATTTAGGTAGTAATGTTCCTGAAACTACTGACGGATTTTATTCTGAGCTGACAAATGGGGTGTTTATCTTATACAGATTTAACGATAGCCTTTATTTTCGTGCAAATGATAATGATTTCATACTTGATTCGGTAACGGAAGTTGTTGTTTCAGGACCTTGGGAAAACAGAGAACTTAAAGTGTTTTGTGATGGGAAAATGATATTTGAGACAATTTATTCACCACACGGCCCGAAGCCGATATCAAATGATCCAACTCCGTTTATAGAAGACGAAGATTTCGATTTTGGTATTTTTGTTAGTAATATTTCGAAAAGTCCCAAACGAAAAGATTTACTTTTGGGTAGAGGGTAGTTGGTAGGGTGGGCTGTGCCCACCGGGTTTTAAACAAACAATCCGAACATGAACAATAACCGATGCCCAATTACAAACGTGTTCGATTTGGCTCAACTTA
>JAFDJF010000604.1 GCA_019307645.1 Deltaproteobacteria bacterium | reverse complement strand
TTAAGTACGGAAAGGATTTCCTCCTGCCGCTGACAGATAACCACCTCTTTGTGTCCGTGTTCTTTTATTCCCTGGGCCAGCCATTCGGCGGTCACTCCGTCAATTTCTTTCTCGCCGGCAGGATAAATGGACGTCATGACAAGAATATCCGCCTCATTAAAGCTGATCACAAAGCGGTCATACAGCTCCTTTGTTCTTGAATACCGGTGGGGTTGAAAAACAACTATGACGCGCCTTTCCGGCCAGCATTCCTTGGCGGCCTTCAGTGTCGCCATAACCTCTGTGGGATGATGTCCGTAATCATCCAGGACGATGACGTCTCTTTGTTCTCCTTTGATCTGGAAGCGCCTCTCCAGCCCCCCCAGATTTTTGAGTCCTTCTTTGATCACATGGATGTCCATATCCAGTTCAAGGCCGACGGCGATGGCTGCCAGGGCGTTCAGAACATTGTGTTCTCCGGGCAGGCCCACAGTGATACGCCCCAGGGATTGTTTGTGAAAAATGACCTCAAAGCTTGCCCCAAGTTCTTCCTTTTCAACATCCCTTGCTTTCAAATCCGCCTGAGAGGTCAATCCATAGGTCAGGTATTTCTTCTTGAGGCGAGGGATGATCCCCTGAATTTCTTCATTGTCCAGGCAAAGCGTGGCCGTCCCGTAAAAGGGGATCTTGTTGATAAAGTTGATAAAGGTTTCGCGAATTGCCTCCATACTTCCATAGTGATCCATGTGCTCATGGTCAATATTGGTCACTACTGCAATTGTGGGAGACAAAGCGAGAAAAGAACCGTCACTTTCGTCGGCCTCAGCAACCAGGATCTCTCCCTGACCCAACTTGGCGTTGGAACCGCCCCAGATATCCAGCCTTCCTCCGATGACCACCGTGGGATCAAGATTTCCGCTGCTTAATATGGATGCGATCATGGATGTTGTCGTTGTTTTCCCGTGGGCACCGGCCACGGCTATGCCGTATTTTAAGCGCATCAGTTCCGCCAGCATTTCCGCCCTTGGGATAACAGGGATATACCGCTCCTTTGCTTCAACGATCTCCGGGTTATCCAGTCCTACTGCCGAGGAATAGACGACCACATCGGGCCCCTCTAAATTTTCTTTTCGGTGTCCTTTATAAACATGCACACCCAGCGCAGACAAACGCCTCGTAACCACAGTATCATTCAGGTCAGAACCGCTGACCTTGTATTCCAGGTTGATCAAAAGCTCGGCGATCCCGCTCATACCGATGCCTCCGATGCCTATAAAGTGAGCGTGTTTTGTTTTCCCGAGTCTTTTCATTGTTCAATTGAAACTATCTGTACAGTCCAAAGTTCTGTCATTCCCGCAAGACCATCAATATCCATGCGAATTTCCAACCCGATGAAATTCACTCTGTATTTCACTGAGCATGCGGAATCACACAGAATTCTTTGCACCCGTCATTTCTACTAAATGATCTACAATCACCTTTGCCGCATCCCTTCGCCCCATTTTTCGGGCCCGTATACCCATTTGTTCCAGAGTCCCCCTGTTATCCATATATTTCATCAAAACCTGTGCCATGGTCTCTCCGGTCAGATCGCTTTGGCGGATCATCTCTGCGCCTCCCGTCTGAACCAGACTGCGGGCGTTTATGTCCTGATGCTGATTTGTCGCATAAGGGTAGGGTATCAGAACAGATGGTTTGCCGAGTGCCGCAAGTTCAAAGAGGGTAGATGCACCTGCCCTGCTGACGACAAGATCCGCACGGTTATATGCTGTGGTCATGTCCTGAATAAAGGGGTTGATCTCTCCCCTCAGACCTTTTTTTCGGTAGTCCTCTGTTACCCTGCTGTAATCTGCCTTTCCTGTCTGGTGAATTACCTCCGGATATCTTCCCTTTTGGTTCAGGTATTCCAGCGCCTCTGCAAAGGCCTTGTTAATGGCCATGGCGCCCTGACTGCCGCCAACGACCAGGATAGTAAACCGATCTTGATCAATGTCCTCGATGCCGCTGTCTGAAAAGAGTTCTTCCCGCACAGGGTTTCCGGACAAAATTTGTGATCGCCCTTTCAGATACGCCCGGCTTTCCTCAAAAGAGACAAAAACGTGATCCACCCACCTGGATAACAGGCGGTTGGTAAGACCCGGATAGGAATTTTGTTCATGAATCGCCGTTGGAATGCCTTTAACCCTGGCTGCCAGGCAGAAAGGGCCTGAAGAATAGCCGCCAACGCCAAGAACAAAGTCCGGGGAAATCCTCCGGATGACAGAAATTGACTGAAAAAAACTCTTGGGCAATCTGAAAAGCACCGCAAGCGCTTTCTTCCATCCTCGACCCTTTATCCCTTCCACGCTGATGGATTCTACCCGGTATCCGTAACGGGACAAAATCTCTGCCTCCATTCTTTGACGACCTACTACAAAAAGAATTTCAGGGCCTTCAAACCTTTTTTCCAGTTCCCTCGCAACAGCAATTCCGGGGAAAAGATGCCCTCCTGTGCCGCCACCGGCGATCACTCCTTTTAATTTTGGATTTTGGATTTTGGATTTTGGATTTTCTGAATCGCTTCGCCCTGTTATTCTCATAGAATTGTCAGAGTTTTTCTCAACCATCAATCACCAATCCAAAATCCAAAATC
>JAFDJF010000603.1 GCA_019307645.1 Deltaproteobacteria bacterium | reverse complement strand
CAGCTCGGGAGGTATTTGAAAAAAATGAGATGCATTTAATTGTTCTGGATTTATCCGTTTCACAAGAACTCGGTCTGGAACAGTTGGATCAGGTCTGCAGGGAATCTAGAGGGATCCCAATTCTGGTCTTGATAGATCCCGCGGATGATGCTGTAGGGACCCAAGCCATAAAAAGAGGTGCGCACGAGTATCTTTTCAAGCGCAGTGTCCTTGCTGATGCAAGTTCACTGATCGACAGGATCCGCTATACCCTGGAGAAGCAAATTCTTCTAGGAAACGCAAGGGCCATGTAGCGCAAAGAAAAGCAAGAGGCCCTTTGTATTAACTTTTTTGCAAAGACGTGGGGGGCCCGGCCAATGCCTGTAGCTGCACCTGCCGCCAGAATGACTTTCCCATCCATGCGTTTCTCCTTCTTGTTAAATCCTACGGCCAATTGCCGACCCCTCTGAAATCGCCTCAAAAACCTTGCGAGGCGCCTTTGCATCTCCGATGACATATACCTCCGAGACGCTATCCTTGATTTTTTCGCTCAGATCATCAACGGATCGTGTGCCCATAGCCAGGATCATGCTGTCCATACCGCGGATAGCCTCCTCCTGACCGTTCCTGGCAACGATTACTCCGTCATCCAGAAGCTCCTTAACTTCAGCCGATGTAATGATTTTTACCGTCTTCGTACGCAATCTCGCCAGTAACAGTGTTCTCTGAAACGCTGTCATGTCTTGAGCCACGTCCTCCATCATTTCCACGATGGTCACATGGTTCCCTCCGGGAGTCTCTGCCAAGTCTGCCACGAAATCAGCGGTTTCACAGCCAATCATACCTCCGCCAACGATTACCAGATTGCCGGCTACAACAGTCTTTCCGGCCAGCACGTCCCACGCTGTGACGACCCTTTCCCTGTCTATGCCCTGGATGTCCCCCGGAATTAAGGGACCCCCGCCCGTTGCCACAATCACAACATCCGGCTTAATTTCTTCTATTAGGGCAGGGGTAACCTGTTTGCCCAGTTCTATTCTGACCCCCGCCTTTCGCGCCTGTATGGAAAGATACTTGTTGGCCAGGCACAGCTCTTGCTTGAAGGGGGGAACAGCGCCCACATTTAACTGGCCGCCCAGCCTGTCATCTTTCTCAAAAAGTGTCACTTGATGACCTCTCAGCGCTGCGACACGGGCGGCTTCCAGACCACCCGGGCCTCCCCCTGCGACCATTACCGTTTTGGGCTTTGCGGCAGGGACAATCTCCATTGCCTTTTCCTTCCCCACCGTTGGATTCATTGTACATGAAATTGAATCCCCTCGGTCTACACTGCTGACACATCCATAATTACAGGCAATGCAGGGGGCAATGTCCTCCAAGTCTCCGGCTTCAGCTTTTTTCGGCAGCTGAGGGTCAGCAAGAAGCGCCCTCCCCATAACCACCAAATCTGCCTTGTTGGTTTCAAGAACCTGCTCAGCGATCAAAGGGCTGTTGATTCTACCCACAGCCATCACCGGCACATTGACAATCTCCTTGAGTGCTGCAGAGTAGGAGGCATTACAGGCGACAGGCGTACCCATTGGCGGAACCAGCCGGAAGGCCAGGTCCGGAACAAAACCCACTGAAACGTCAATGGCGTTTACACCTGCCTCAACCAGGATTCGGGTCATATACTGGGTTTCTTCAAGGGTTCGGCTGCCGGGGATACCTTCCTCACCGGATAGTCGTATAATGATTGGGAAGTCGTTTCCCGCCTCTGCTTTGATGTTTTTAATGATCTCCAGAGGAAACCTGAGCCGTGCCTCGAAAGAGCCCCCATACGCGTCGCTGCGCTTATTATAAAGGGGCGAGACAAAATTAGCGGCCATGAAGAGTCCATGAGCCATATGTATTTCCACCCCGTCGCAACCACTCTCTCTCAGTCGGCGGGCGGCTTGTCCAAAATCATCTACAACATCCTCAATCTCCCCAAATGTCAGTTCTCTGGGGACCAGTCCTGTGATTTTAGTCATAAAATTAGGGATAGCTGATGGAGCTGTTGGATGAAACTGGTCAATCGGGCCGGGATGAATGAGCTGGGGCACGAGTTTGGCCCCATGAATATGAACCGCGTCAGCTGCCTGCCTCCAGCCTGGAATGAATTTGTCATCCCAGGCTTCCAGGTTTTTTCTCGAAGAATATCTTGCCACCTCATCCACAGTGACGACTTCTGTAATTATCATTCCTGCCCCGCCCTTTGCCCTGGCCTCAAAATAGCCTATGAGCGCGTCAGTGACCATGCCGTCGAGTTCCACCAAATTTGTCAGCATAGGGGCCATAACGATACGATTTTTGACCGCCATAGCCCCAATCTTTATGGCGCTGAACAGCTTTTTCACTGTTACTCCTCCTCTTTCACTGGTTGTTTACCCTAACGTTGCATAAATCCTGTCGACAAAAACTTCTGAACCTCATGTAGTGTGAACTACACTTCGGGCCAGAAAATCATGACTACACACACATTTCACGCACTCTAACACGTTTTTGTTCGAAGTTTTATGCAACGTTAGGGTTAAGAAATCGCATTCCGGAAAGGTCGTAACCTATGATCAAAAAGCCGAATCCTTGAGCACCAATTCCGGCTCACTCGCTCCTCGGTTTTTTCTTTGGAGCATTTTTTCCGCAGATATAGCCCCACGTCATGGCAGGTCCTATGGTGCCGCCGCCACCACCGTAGCCCGGTCCGGTGACACCGGCCATGACATTACCTGCCGCATAAAGCCCCTGGATAACCTGGCCGAATGCATTGAGCACCTGGCCTTTTGCATTTGTCACGGGACCGCCCTTGGTGCCGATTACGCCGGGATAAACCGGCAGGGCGTAAAAGGGAGGCTTCTCAATGGTTCCCAGGCAGGGATTGGGCTTGTGTGTTGGGTCGCCACACACGAAAATGTCATGGGCGCTCTGGCCTCTCCTGTAATCACGGTCTACCCCTTCAATGGCAAAGGCATTGAATTGCTTAACTGTAACCTTTAAACCTTCAGCATCAATGCCTACTTTTTTCGCCAGGTCTTCAACTGTATCCGCCCTTTCCAGCCAGTCGGGCGCCGGTTCACCGGGCATGATTATCAACGCCGTATACTTATCCTTGAACTGCCGGTCAAATATGCACCAGGAAGGGACATTGGGATAGTCATATGCCACCGGATCAAGCCTGTTGAAGGTTTTGTAAATATCACTGTAATTGCAGGATTCATTGACAAAGCGTTCGCCGAAACGGTTGACCATGATGGCGTGGGGCAAACCCCGCTCACCGATGGTCATACGGTAGAGGGGCCGACCGTCATATTCTTCGTTGGGTACAATGGAAACGGGTGTCCCCCATACCTCGCACATGTTGCCAAGGCCGGCGCCAACGGCCATGGCCATTTTTTGCCCGTCTCCTTCGTTTGAGGGCGGTGTGCAGGATCGACAGATGGCGCCGGGCAGGAACTGGCTTTTCATTTCTTCATTCCACTCGAAGCCCCCACAGGCCAGAATCACGCTATTGGCACAGATATGAAAGTTCTTGCCGCCCTGCTCTGAACGTAGGCCCGTAACGCGCCCATTTTCTTCAATCAGTTCCCTGGCTCGGGTCTTGAGGATGGGTTTTATGCCCCGATCAAGACAGGCTTTAAACAGGTGGCCTATTAAAGAACGCCCCATTCCAACCATGCCGTCACCCGCGCGCTGTGCCATTAACTCGAAATCAACATACTGGGGGAACACCAAACAGTTATTTTTTTCAAGCTCGTCCCACGACATGGGGAGGGTAAAGACCGGGGCAGAACGCAGGCAGTCTCTTAAATCACCAAGTTCTTTTGTATCAAACAAAGGTGGCCCCAGACTACGCCCCGCCTTCATACCGCCAGGGTGTTCAGGATGATAATCGGGCACTCCCGACCATAGGAATTTCATTGTTGTGTTTTCTTCCAGGTACCTGATCATCTGCGGCCCGGTGTCAACAAAGGTTTCAATGACTTCATCCTTGACTCTTCCTGCAGCCATAACCTTTACATAAGTCATTGCCTTGTCTCTGGAGTCGCGGCCCTGCCCGTGATCCTCATCCTCCGCATGATGGTTGTTGGGAATCCACGACAGGCCGCCGGAGACCGCCGTGGCACCCCCCACCTTATCGGATCTCTCAATTATCGTCACCTTTGCACCATTGTCATAGGCAAGGATGGCTGCGGTGAGAGCCGCCCCACCCGTACCTACGACAAGAACTTCTGTTTCTAAATCCCATTTCTCAAGTTTCTCAGCCATTTTTCGCCTCCTCCGTTTTTCTTGATACGGCCATGGCCTGATAAAAGTCCTGATCTGCGCATCGGATAACCTCATCACAAAACCGCGGCGCCCATTCCCGCAGGTGTCCGCACAAGAATTCCGTTTCCCCGGTCAAACAATCCTGCGCCCGGTTTTCGTTTTCTTCCGTCCAGGCGGTAGCTTCTTCGTTGCACAGGTGCCGCATGAAATCCAGCTCAACACTGATATAATCAGGCAGCTCGCTGCAATCCCCCGGCAAGTTGTAATCAAAGCTTTCATAGACCTTTCGAACCTGGAGCGTAGACGCGTTCATTACAGAGTCCCCCTCAATGTATACTGACCCATATGGAGGCGGCGGACCACAATCGCGATTGATGCCCCTGAAAAGCCGGGCACGTTCCACGGCCAGGCTTTGAATGACATCGTCCTCCGCAACGTCACGGGCCTGAATCAAAAAATTCTCAACCATTGTCAGTCCCTGTTCCAGATCTTTTTTCTTATCAGGTAAAACAGTCACGCCGCTTGTAGAAGAGCGGAAAATACGATAACTCGAATTATCCATGATCTTTGTTATAAAACCGCTGCCTGGAAGCGGCGTGTGAACATAGGAGAGAAAAGAGTAACACTGACTTCTGGTTTCCGCTGATTGGCTTTTGTCAGCAAAAATATCAATGGCCATGATAACGCCTCCTAATAAAAAACCTGAACATCATCGAACATTCAACGTCGAACGTCGAACTGCGGTACGCCTTCGGCGGTCAATTGAATATAGTAAAGACTTTTGGCCTTTTTCCCAAACCGCAAGTTTATAAGCTGAGGAGCCAAGCGACATCATTCTTCGACGTTCGATGTTGGACGTTCAATGTTCGATGTTCATTAATATTTTTCCGTTAATCTCTTAATTCAACAGTATTGAGGGTGAAGGCGGTAACAGATAACTGAGCGCCCTTTGAAAGGGTTTAGATCACCGGTGGATAGATGCCTGCCTTGAGCAGCGCATACCTCAGAACAAAACTACCCGCAAGCTCAGATATGCCGGCCACCGCCAACCAACCGCCCGAGATCTCTCCCAAATAAACAAGGATCAGAATAGCCATGGGGATGACAACCCCAATAAGCAGGGCTCCGAGATAGAATACGGGCGAAAAACGACTCCAAAGAAGATAACGCACCGATTCCTTGGCAGCCAGCGTAGAGCTGTAGTTGACCCACAGATAGCAAAAAAGCGCCACCACCGCCGAGGCGCCCAGTAGGAAATTGAGCGGCTCCAGCCGTTGGACATGCGCCATGACCGTATGAGGATTCACTACATGGACCGCCTCTGCCAGACTGGCGCCGCTCCACAACGAGGCGCCCACAAAGACTATCGGCAGCAAGGCGTTGTTCCAAAAGGAAATGGCAGGGGATGCGGCCATCAGAAAACCGGTGTATATGATAAGGCAGAAGGCGAATGTGCCGGACGCTATCTCCAGGGCATGATTTCCTTGATCATAGGTAAAGTAGTGGGCCAAACCAAAAACCAGAAACAGCGCCATAAAGATGACCCCGCGGCTGATCCAGGAGCTGTGTGGTCTCAGGAGGGCTCGCCAGAACCTCAGGGGTCGTCCCAGAAAGAGGAGGTGAGCGCTGCCCTTTCCTATGCCCACAATTCCCAGTGCCAGGGCAAGCCCTGCCTTCCATCCAATAATCAGGGACGTCAGATACAGACCACCGCCCACGCCGCCAAGGTAGATGGCAATGAGCAACAGCAGGCCCCGCCCCTCTATCCACTCTCTCTGACGGTCGTAGCCGACTCTGAACTCATTTACGGTACTGTGCGACTGGGACATGGTGTGCCTCCTTATCTCAGATAAAATATTGAGGGATCGGTTCCTTTTTCAACCAGCAACTGAGTTCCTCCTCTCGTTGCTATCAAGCGGGACACCTCGCTCGTCGGGTCATCCAGGTCCCCAAAAAATCTCGCACGGCCCACGCACGTGCTCACACAGGCGGGCTCAAGCCCCTGTCTTACCTTGTCAGCACAGAAGTCGCATTTTATGACCGTGCCCTCTTGATAGTCTCTTGCTCTGGAGCCCATTTGCTCGTGAGGACTCGCATCCGGGGTGTAGGTCTCCTTCTTGGAAAGGAAAAAGCGTATCCGATAAGGGCACGCCACAATACAATATCGGCACCCTATACACTTGTTGGGATCGATCGTAACAATCCCGTCCTCCTCCTTTCTGGTGGCACCGGTGGGGCAGACTTTGACGCAGGCAGCATCGACACAGTGGTTGCATTGTACAGGCACAAACTGCATCTTGGCAGAGGGGTATTTGCCGATCTCTTCAACCAGGACCCTGTTGAAAAACACACCAGGGGGCACAAAGTTTTCCGCCTCGCATGCAACCGTACAAGACTGGCAGCCCCAGCACTTTTCCAGATCAATAACCATGCCGTATCTCATTTGAACCTCCTTAGGGTTCGCGCAAAAATATGAATTAATTTTTGCGCGAGCCCTAAGCCTTGTAGATTCTCACATTGGCTGTCCCCTCCAGGTTCGGAGCGACAGGCGCCGTGTGCTCCAGATCATGAGGAAGCAGTGAGTTGAAGTGGGGCGCTTTACCGCTGGCAAACGGATGCTTCATCCAGTGTCCGGCGTTA
>JAFDJF010000602.1:531-3147 GCA_019307645.1 Deltaproteobacteria bacterium | reverse complement strand
CTCTTTGCTTCATTTTGGTCTTGAATAAATTCGGTCTCATTTCGGACGGGACGTCTTTGTGAAAAAAATAGTCGGTTTTATAGGTGATTCGCTGGCTCTTCAGGTTAAGGTAATATTTGGTCAGCTCCCGCAGCCTCTCAGGATGGGCAACAGCTACTTTTTTCTTCTCACTCGCAACAACAATGGCCTTAAGCCTTTTGGACCCCATGGTGGCGCCAAGCCCTCCCCCGCCGCTGGCATCGTTATCGGCTTGCAGCGAGGCAAAAACAGTCATGTTTTCTCCTGCCGGGCCCACGCCGACGATTTTGGCTGATTTGCCTGTCTCACGCTTAAGGGATTCTCTGGTCTCGATTGCACCTTTGCCCCATAAGGCTGAGGCGTCTTTGATCTCGGCGGCGTTTTCTTTTAAGAGCAGGTAGACCGGCTTCTCCGATTTGCCCTGAACAATGACGGCATCGTAGCCGGCGAACTTGAGATAGGCTCCCCACTTGCCCCCCATGTTGCAGTAATTGAAATGCTCGGGTGTGGTATACGCGGACTTGCCGCAAACCTCCCATCTCGAACTACCCAACACCGGCAATCCGCATAAGGGACCGGTGGCGAATATGAGCCGGTTGCCCTCATCAAATGCGCCGACCTCGGGTGGCACCTCGTCCCAACTGACTTTAGCAGCGATCCCTCTTCCCCCCAGAAACCTGTCTGCATATTCAGAGGTAGGGATCATTTCGATACTTCCGGATGACAAGTCAGCCCTTAGAATTTTCCCTGCATATCCGAAGTTTGACATATCTGATCTCCTTCTTAAAGCTAGTGAAGCTTCGCCTCAAATCCAACAGGTTCAGCAATGTTGGTTGCTGTATCCAGTATCACGTACCAGAAGCGGAGGTTTTAGATCGTTCACCTAACAGCAGCCGTTACGTTCTGACGCTGAGTTCTTCTTCTGCTTTGCAGATTTATCATATCCCTGTATCACTTACACATCTTAATCAGTTCCTGTATCGTGGAACTTTTCCGAGGAAGAATGGAGGATATCAGGCACACAATCTATTTGACCAATGACAAAAGGATAACAAACTTTTCGGATGCCGCTTCAAGGCCAGTACGAAAAAGACCTGCACAATATCCAGAGCAATCAATCCTGGAAACAACATTTTCTATGATGCCATTGTGTTGTTGGACGCTCCCGGAGTCAATCAGAGCAAGAAACAGCTCAGCGTAGTGGGATACACCGTCGATGGCATCAAATACTGGGTTGCCTCAGATCGTTATGACCTTTCAGCAGAGCAAATAGCTCTTATCTACAAGCTCAGATGGGACATCGAGAAAGTTTTCGCACAGTGGAAACGTCATCTCAGGGTCTGCCATGCCGGAACTTACTGATATTATTTCCCCTTTCGAATCAAGAACCGTATGCCAAAGTCAGCTCGAGTAAAACAAGCAGGGAGCGGGAGTTGCATTTGAAATGTAGAATGTTCATCAATGTGATCAAGCTGGACCGTAGGCATGCCCCAAAAAACGGTCTGCCCGACTTCCGGCATAAAAGTCCACGTATACCACTGTGATCTGTAAAGCCGGCCCTTCTGGTCATAGTATGCGGCGAATGTACAACCGAAATTCTCCTTGTCAACATACAAAAACCGCTTGCTGTAAAGATAGTTGTTATCCAGTTGGGTCATCTGAAGCACATAACAGGGCCTTCGCATGAACTGAATATCCCGCATGCATAACCCGTTTTTAGAATCAATCCATACGGATGAATCGTTATAGTTTACAGGTATTAAATACTCGCGCTCAGCGATGATGTCAAACTTGTAAGGGTATCTTTTGGGGGTGATCTTTTGAGTGAGCATGCTTCGATCGTCGTAAGTCATATCCCCCAGAGGGTCTTGCGTGTCTGTAGAGGACATTTTGCGAATACGTCTCAGAGATGGGACATAAATCATCGACGGGTCCAGTTTGTTGGGATCATCATAGGCATACTGCAGGACAACCGTTCCCTTATTGGCTCGAGGTTCGAATACCAGCGATGAAAAAGCGGCAAATTCCCCATTTCTCTCCGCACGTTTATCAAGAAACCCATAAGGGGGAAATAGGGTTCTTCCCATAAGCCTGATGAAATTGGCCTGGTACTGGTTATACTTATCCATTTTTAGGTTTCTGTCAAAAGACATGGACTCTCCATTTAACGTTACACAACGTTCAAAATTTTCGGTCCTTTTCTCAAAATTGTAGTAAACCTGCTGGGCCTTAAAGTCCCCGGATGGCCGTGGAAAAGGAACACCCCCCTGCCACGACATCGGTACAATGTAACCATCCTTGTCTAATTTTGTTTTCCCAAGGTTATCTTTGGTTGCCATACAAAACTTAGTATACCAGTAAAGTTGCTTTGTCGGGGTGATCTCAAATTCGGGGATACTGCCAATCAGAGGGGGCCCGCCCGGCTTGATGTGAAGTAAAAACTCGGGGGGGAACAAATCCTTGAGCCCTGGAGAGTTCTCCATGTCCTGATACGTATATTTGCCCGGTTTGATTTCAGGCGCAATTTTATTCACCAGGTCAGGAGACTTCAAACCGACGATTTCTTCTGTCAACTTTTTTGCCTCATCTATATCAAAG